>CAYUBC010000028.1:8444-16037 GCA_964442885.1 uncultured bacterium
CCACGCTGGGCAATCGCCCACTGATAGTCAGGCTTAAGCTCCAGGGCGCGGTTGAAGTCGGCCAGGGCATCGTCGTAGCGGTCCATTAGCCAATAGGTGACGCCACGACTGGCGATTGCCCACTCATCGTCAGGCTTAAGCTCCAGGGCGCGGTTGAAGTCGGCCAGGGCATCGTCGTAGCGGTCCATTAGCCAATAGGTGACGCCACGCTGGGCAATCGCCCACGGGTAGTCAGGGTCGATCTCAATGGCGCGAGTTAAGTCTGTTAGTGAGTCTTCAAAACCATCAAGATACGCATGGGTATCCCCTCTCCAGGCATAGGCCACCGCCTGCCATTGAGGTTCTAACAAAGCGCTTTGTAGCAGCTTAGAAAACATCGGTATGGTGTCGGCATACTGTTTGTTTTCATAGGCCCTTAGGCCAGTTGCAAGCTGGTGGCCCCAGCCTTGAAGGTGGCTACTTTCCCCATCTTGCCCTGCTTGGGCCATAGCATCGGCCCATTGCAGCGCAAAGGAACGCTGATTTTTTAGCGCTGCCAAAAATTGGTTTATGGCTGGCTTAAGCTGTTGCTGCGGCGCACCACACAGGCCGTGGTATAGCATATCCAGCGTATGCTTCTGCCAGGCTGGGTCGCGTTCTCGTTTGTCATCTTCAAGGGCTAGGGCATTGCGGCAATGGTCAGCGTAGGTTTCTAGCTGGCGTTGGGCTGCTTCCCAGGTTTTGGGCGAGTTGCGCCGCTGGTAGCGCAGCATTTGAGACCGCACTACCTGGTGGTACACCCAACCATCGCGCTGCGCTTTGATAAAGGGCATTGTTTTTAGCCAGGTAAATAGCGCCTCGGCGTCTGCTTCGTCAGCTAATTGGGCAATTATGTCGCGGTTAAACTCGCGGGATAAGGCCGCATCCAGGGCAATTTGGCGCTGTTTGGGGTCTTCTACCCATTTAAGAAAACGCTCTACAGCAGTATCGCTGGGTTCGCCAACCTGGTCAGGGCTATCGGGAGAATTGACGGCCAGAATCGCAACTAATAGCGGCAACCGGTCTGACAACTGCAAAATTATCTCTACCACCTTGGGGTCGGTAATACCTTTGCGATGCAGGTATTGCTTGGCTTCTTCCTCCGAAAAAGGTTCTAGAGGCAACCGAGTGATGGCGCTATCGTAGGCGGCCCAATGGTTCTTTGCCAGCGCTTGGCGACCAGCAATGGTAATCACAATATTGGGGGGTGCGTTGCCATACTTGCCGTCAAGCACATCTCGCAGCCACAGGTCTAAAAAGGCATCGGTCTGTTCATAGGTGTCGAAAAAGAGTGCAATGGCGGTTTTCTGAGCCATTTTGCAAAGATCTTGCAAAAAGAGAGGGGTCAAAACCGCCACAGGTTCTTGGATGAGCTGAATCTCGTCTGGATTTCGCAGCTTTTTAGCGACGTAGGTGGCCCACTCCCCGGCCTGGGTAGATAAGGTGTCTTCATCCACAACGTCAAAAATTGCTCCACCCACGGGCACTCGCCGCCCCAGCCTAATCCCTGCTCGTACTACCGTTTTGCCTACCAATGCCGAAAAACCCTGGGGCGCGTCCGGGTCGGTTTCTAGTTCCTGCTTCTTTTGACGAAATAGGCGATATCGGTCAGCAAACTGATCGAGTTTATATCCCTGTTTGGCAAACTGTTCAGCCAGTCGGCCCAGAGCCTCAGGAACGCTGGTTTCCTCATCGTCAGTGTAGGCCACGGCTACCTTTGCAGTCTGGGCTGATTTGGAAAACTGCTCCAGCAGCGTGCTTTTGCCCACACCGCCCTGACTCCACACGTTAAACAAAAAGCAACGGCGGTCGTCATCTGGGGTGAGTCTGAGGTTGTCGCTAAAGGTCGCCAGGTAATCTTCTCGACCTACAAACTCTGATCGCTGGCGTCGTTTGAGGAGGTCTTGTAGGCTTTGGGGCGGTTCTGAGGGCATAACTGCGGCTGCAAGGAAAAACCTGCCCTCTATTGTGCCAACCTTTTGTTAAGGTAAAAGACTCCGGTAGAACTCCAATGGCCCTTGGCCTTACCTTGACTTAAATGACGGCGTAAAGGCGGGTTCAATCTCTGTAGTGCCCATCGCCCAGTGCGAAACTCTAACGCCGCGTTAGGTTAGATCCGCAGTTTTCAGCCTCACAAAAACCCCGTTACGCCTTCGTAAAATTGCTCAATTGCGCCCTCAAAACCTAAAAAATCTAGGCTAATGGCATCTCCTCTTTGGTAGGGCGAGTAAAGCCACAGACGCCCCTCGCCCCGGCGATAGATCTCCACCCGCATAACGTCTGTGCTCACCAATAGGTAGGCTTGCAGGCTGGGCAGGGTGCGATATTCCTGAAACTTTTGCCCTCGGTCTAGGGCCTCTGTACCGGGCGACAACACCTCTACGATCAAATTTGGATAGCAAATAGCCTTGAGAGCCACAAGATCGCGTTCATCACAACTGGTAACGACATCGGGATATCGGTAAAGCGTAGGCGTTACCTGTACCTTGGCATCCACCACGTTGCCTCGGCAGTTGTTTGCTTTCAAATAGGGCCGTAGAGCCGTGTAAACATTGAGGGCAATGTCGTTGTGGGGCAGCGTGCCGCCAGTCATGGCCAAAACTTCGCCATTGACATACTCATAGCGGAGCTCTTGCCTAGGTTCCCAATCCAGGTAGGCTTCCACGGTCATGTTGTGGGGCTGAGGTGTGGCAACCATGCGTTTGGCCTCAGGTTGACGGCATTTTAATTATGTAGTTGTGGGAGAGTTATTAGGAGTTGTCCCAGCGAATTTCTGTTTCTAAATATCGCCCTCGCCCTCAAATAACGTGTCCAACGGCATGGCATTCAGGTTGAGGGTTTCCTGCAAGTACCGCGACACTACATCTGATTGGCCGTGGGTGACGTAGATTTGTTTAGCGCCAGTATCCTGGATAGTCTGTATCAGCCCTGGCCAGTCGGTGTGGTCGGAGAGCACAAACCCCCGTTCATAGCCGCGTCGTCGCCGAGCTCCCCGAACGGCCATCCAACCGGAAGCAAAGGCGGTTTGGGGGTGCTTAAAGCGCTTCATCCAGCTAGAGCGATGGCCAGAGGGCGGAGCCAGTACCAGATCGCCCGTGTATTTGTAGTCGCGGGGCAGGTCGGAGGTGCACACCGTCGGCACCATCGGGATGCCCTGAGCACGGTAGATCTCGGTCAACACATCAATCGCACCGTGCACGTAGACCGGGCGATCAGTCAATTGGGTTAACTCGCTGAGTACCCGCTGGGCCTTGCCAAAGGCATAGCAAAACAAAATGGACGGACGCTCTGGGTCGGCCTGCCACCAGTCGTAGATGCGGCGAACGGTGGTTGAGCCGCTATCCCAGCGGTAGATGGGTAAGCCAAAGGTGGCCTCGGTAATAAACGTATCGCAAGGGACGACTTCAAAGGGGGCGCAGGAGGGATCGGCGCAGCGCTTGTAGTCGCCCGAAACCACCCAAACCTCATCCCGATGTTCTACCCGCACCTGAGCTGAACCCAGCACATGGCCTGCCGAGTGAAAGGACACCCAGGTATCGCCCAACTTTAGCCTCTCGCCGTATGCGACTGGTTGTAACTGCATCTCCTGGCCCAGGCGCTTGCGTAACACCCCCTCAGAGCTAGCTGTCGCAATATAGCGGGAAGAGCCAGACCGGGCGTGGTCGCTGTGGGCGTGGGTAATCAAAGCAGTGTCTACGCCGCGCCAGGGATCGATAAAAAAATCGCCCTTCTCGCAATACAGCCCTTCAGGGCGAACGGTGATTAGCGTCATGGGTTATACACGGTTGAGACTGCACCTCACGCGGCAAAGAAACGCTCTAAGCCCAGCTCCTGTTATGGCCATTATCCTAACCTGAGGGGGGTATCAGCGTAAGCCGGAACAGTATTGAGCATAGGGCATTCAGGAGTCAGGAGCCAGCAGACCAATGGCTCCTGACTCCTGAATGCCCCCGTTTATTTAAGTCATTAGCTAAGCAAAAAAGCCCCAAAATTTGGGGCCAATGCCATTAGATTCACGTCACTCAGCGATGCGGAAAATGCTCTATTGACCCAAGAAATTCTTCACAGAATCTACCAAGTTATCGGTCGAGTCTTCAACGGTGTCGGCGGCATTTTCCAGGGCCGATTGAGTACGGCCAATGTCTTTTTGAGCCCGCCCTTCAACCTGCTTAGCCACACCCTTAGTTTGGTTAGTTACCTGGCCAACCTGACGCTGGACACGACCTAAATCCTCAGTAGCGCGCCCCTCAATTTGATTAGCCGTGCCTGCCCCCGCCACCCGGTCTAGCTCTTGCTCAGCCCGGTTTTGCATCACTTGCCCAGCGGCATTATTAGCCGCAGCGGGAGCACCCCAACCGAATACCAGCCCTGAACAAAGGATGAGCGCTAAGATCCCTAAACTCATCAGGCGTTTGGCCTGAGTTGCAATTGTTCTAATCATGTTAGAAAGCCTCCTGAAAAGTAGCACGAATGATAATGTGCTGGTCTTTTTAAGTTATAGGCTAACTCCAGGGGAAATGACTCATCCTAGGGATATAGGTAAATGGGTATAAATTGGCTGTCGATTCAGAATTCAAACCCACCCCTCCCCCTCCCAGGAGGGGAATTCAAAACTGCAAACCCACCCCTACCCCTCCCAGGAGGGGAATTCAAACACCACAACCAGGCATTTCGGGCTACACTGAATAGTCTTCAGCGATAAGTCATCTTCAGCACTGGTGCTGGGCTTCAATCGTTTCCTGCCCCTGTCCTTTGGTGTGGCCCCCACCTATGGATACCCCCCGTCTCCACCCCGACACCATTGAAGCGGTGCGCGATCGCGCCGATATCGTAGATGTGGTCTCCCAGCATGTTGTGCTGAAAAAGCAGGGCAAAGACTTCGTCGGCCTCTGCCCCTTCCACGAAGATAAATCACCCAGCTTTAGCGTCAGCCCCAGCAAGCAGTTCTACTACTGCTTTTCCTGTGGTGCTGGGGGAAATGCCTTTAAGTTTTTGATGGAGCTGAACAAGCGCTCCTTTGCCGATGTGGTGCTGGATTTGGCCCAGCGCTACCAGGTGCCGGTCAAAACCCTGGAACCCGCCAAACGCCAGGAGCTTCAGCGCCAGCTTACCCTGCGAGAGCAGCTCTACGAAATTTTGGCCGTGACGGCCCGCTTCTACGAGCATGCGCTGCACCAGAGCGATGGAGCCGCTGCCCTGGCCTACCTGCGCGAGCAGCGGGGTCTAACAGATGACACCATCCAGCGGTTTCAGCTCGGCTTTGCGCCGGGAGGCTGGCAGACCCTGCATGATTACCTGGTAGAACAGAAGCGCTATCCGGTGGAACTGGTCGAACAAGCCGGGCTGATTGTGCCCCGCCAGAAGGGTGATGGCTATTATGACCGCTTTCGAGATCGCCTGATCATCCCCATTCGCGATGGGCAGAGTCGGATCATTGGCTTTGGCGGGCGGGCCTTAGGCGATGAAAAGCCCAAGTACCTGAACTCCCCCGATACCGAACTATTCGACAAGGGCAAAACCCTCTATGGGCTGGATCTGGCCCGGGCGGCCATCGCCAAAGAAGACCGGGCCATTGTGGTGGAAGGCTACTTCGACGTGATTGCCCTCCACGCCGCCGGCATTGAACATGCGGTAGCGGCGCTGGGTACGGCCCTGAATGCGGCCCAGGTACGGCAGTTGTTGCGCTACACCGAATCCAAGCAAATTTTGCTCAACTTTGATGCCGATGCGGCTGGGGTCAAAGCCGCCCAGCGGGCCATTGGCGAAGTGGAAGAGATGGCCTATCGCGGCGATGTGCAATTGCGGGTGCTGAACATTCCCGATGGTAAAGATCCCGACGAGTATCTCCAGCACCACCGAGCTGAGGACTACCGCACCCTTGTAGACACGGCCCCGCTCTGGATTGACTGGCAAATTCACCACTTAATTCAGGGTAAAGACCTGCGCCAGGCTGACCAGTTTCAGCAGACCACCCAAGCCGTGGTCAAACTGCTGGCCGACATTGCCAACGCCGACACCCGTACCCACTATGTGCGCTACTGCGCTGAAATTTTTAGCAATGGCGACAGTCGCCTAGTGCCCCTGCTGGCTGAAAATTTGGTCACCCAGGTGCGTCGCCAGCGGCGAGCCACCTCTGGGGAGCCCCAAAAGGTGGCGGTTTCAGCGCCTAGCCCCAGCGCCAGTTCCCTGGAGCAGGCGGAAGCCGCTCTGCTGCGCCTGTTTCTTCACGCCGCCAGCCACCGTGACGAAATCTGCCAGGTTTTGGAAGACCGGGATTTGCAGTTTAGCTATTCCCATCATCGAGCCCTCTGGCGGCATATGCAGCGGTTGTTGGCTCAGCCTGCCGACCCCCCTATTGATTTAGTCAGCCAGCTGCGCCATCATCTGGCAGATTCTGGCCTGGCCAGTGCGCCACTGCAAGCCCTCCTGAACCTGAATGAAAAGACCAAACGCGATATTTTGCGCGCTCCCCTGGTGATTCGGGCCGCCGCCGCCTGCATGGAAAAAAACCTCTGCGAAAAACGCTATCGCCACTTTTTGGCCCTCTGGGAAAAAACCGACTGCACCGCTAACCCGGAGCAGTTTGCTTACTTTCAAAGCCAGGTCTACGCTGAGAAGCGCCGCATCGAAGCCCTGGAAAAGGAGCGTCAGGTGACCTTTGAAGATCTGGTAACGCTTCCCTGGGTCGGAGAGCAGTATGACTCCCTGGATCGCTAGATTCATCAGAATCCCAGAATAGCGTTAGGCCCGGCCTAATCAACAATGTGCTGTTCGAATAATAGTTAAGGAGATTCCTTGGCAAGATTGTTCCTCTGCGTAGGATGGGCAAAGGGCCTGGCCCGTGCCCATCAGGCGATCTTCCGATGGGCACGCAAGCTTTACCCATCCTACCTACTACATATCCCGCTGGTAGTCCTCTACTGCCCGCACCAGATCGGCCTGGCTGGCGGCTGGGATTAAACTCGCCAGGGGAACTGTTGTCTTCCCCCCACCCAGGGCAACAGACGTGCTGGCTAAAATATCCACCAGCGCGGCTTCCGTAAAGGCATTGTCGGCCAGGAGAGGATAGAGTTTCTCCGCCAGCACCGTATGCAGTTTTGCGTCTCCCAGGTAAAGGTGCCATTTGGCTACATCCAGGTAGGCTTTGTCGCCAATGGCGGCGGCCAGGTCTTCAATGGCCTTGGCGGTTCCAGCGTTTGCCATGATTAGGTATCTCCTTGATCAGCAGCGTCGGCAACGGGGGACAGAGGGGCGGGAGAGTAGTCGGCGATCGCAAAAATATACACCCCATGCCCTACCAGCCCGGCCAACCAGGCCAGGGTCAACCACAGCACCCAGGGCACCCAGGCGGGGTTGATGGTATGCAAAAACCACAGCCCAGAGTTGACGGCAATTAACGCCGCCACATGGAGAGCAAAGTTCATGCGGTCTTCCAACCGGCGGTAGGCTGGGTCTTGGCGGGTAGGCTTACGGGGCCAGCGAGGCGGCATAGCAGGTTCATCAATCTACCCCTTTATTCTAAAGGGGTGTGGCTCATTCCCCACTGGCGGATGTATTCGTAGATGGCCATAGCCG
>CAYUBC010000029.1:0-14405 GCA_964442885.1 uncultured bacterium
GTGGCCCCTATCGCGATTTAGGCGATTTCTGCCGGCGCTTGTCGCCCGATGCCTCCCAGGCGGACCTCCTCATCCGCATTGGTGCCTTCCGCTTCACCGGCCAGACCAAGTACGAGCTGCTCTGGGAGAGGGGGGCGGTGGGGTAGTGGGGCAACTAAAGGTGTGCGATGATGAAGTCCCTATAGGTTAGAACTATCCTCATCTCTCGTGTGCCTTGGCTATGCCTAAGCTAGTGCAGAGCCCTATTCTAGAAGAAAGCTTTGCCTTAATCGATCAGGAGTTTGGCCCCCATGGCCTGAACCCGGCTGAGTATGCGGTGGTTAGGCGGGTCATCCACAGTACGGCGGATTTTGAGTTCAAGGACTTAATCCGGTTTGGGCCGGGGGCGATCGCCGCTGGTTTGACTGCCCTGAGCCAGAGTTGCCCCATTATTGTGGACGTCACGATGGTGCGCCAGGGGGTAGTGGGTTTGGTGCAACGCACGTTTCAAAATCCCTTGATAACTGCTGTTACCGCCGGGGATCCGCCGGTGGCAGGCTGTACTCGTACTGAAACTGGCTTGCTGCGCTGCCTCGCTACCCAACCCCAGGCCATTGTTGTCATCGGCAATGCCCCCACGGCCTTGCTCGCCCTGTGTGACCAAATTGCCGCTGGCCAGGCTCAGCCAGCCCTGGTGATTGGGGCACCCGTAGGCTTTGTGGCGGTGGAAGCTTCTAAACAGCGGTTGGCTCAACTGGCGGTGCCGCAAATTCGGGTGGAGGGCCGCAAGGGTGGCTCTGCCGTTGCCGCCGCCATCCTCAATGCCTTGCTGGTTTTAGCCTGGGAGCAACAGCCATGACCCCGATTCAGGTGGTGGGGGTTGGGTTAGACGGTCAGGCGGGGCTGCCGCCCGCTACTCTGGCGCTGATTCAGCAGGCGGCGCTGGTGGTGGGTAGCCGCCGCCACCTCAGCTATTTTCCTGACTTGCAGGCGGAAGTCTGGCTCCTGGAGGATCTGACGCTGACCCTCGAACGTCTACATGCCTGGCTCGCTAAGCCGCCCGCTGAGCCAGCGGTGGTGCTAGCCTCTGGGGATCCTCTCTTTTTTGGGCTAGGGCGGTTGTTGCTGGCCCACCTCCCGCCAGATAGCCTCACCTTTCATCCCCATGTAAGCGCGATTCAACTGGCCTTTAGCCGCCTGAAGCTACCCTGGCAGGGAGCAACGCTGATCAGCGCCCACGGGCGGTCTGCCGATGCCTTGCTGATGGCCCTGCGGCGAAGCGACGAGCTCATTGCCGTGTTAACCGACCCAACCCATAGCCCGGCGGCCATTGGCCAACTGGTGCTGAGTTTAGACCTGCCCCAGACCTATCGCCTCTGGGTGTGTGAAAATCTGGGGAGCGCCGCTGAGGCCATCCACCCAACCACGCCTGAACGAGTGGTTGAGCAGGTCTTTGCGGCGCTGAATGTGGTGGTTTTGCAGCGTTGCCCCACGCCTTTACCAGCCTTAGACAACTTACCCCGGCTGGGGTTGCCCGATGCGGCCTTTGCCAGCTTTAGCGATCGCCCTGGTCTGATGACCAAGCGCGATATTCGCGTTCAAATTCTGGCCGACTTAGGGCTTCAGGATGGGCAAACCATGTGGGACATTGGGGCAGGGACGGGATCCGTCAGTGTTGAGGTCAGTCGGCTCTGCCCTAGAACCCAGGTGTACGCCATCGAAAAAACCCTGGCTGGGCTAACCCTGATTGATGAAAACAAACAGCGCTTTGGCACCGCCAACCTCTACCCTATCCACGGCACGGCTCCCCACATCCTGGATTCTCTGCCCGCTCCAGACCGCATTTTTATCGGCGGCAGTGGGGGGCATCTGCCGGATATTCTGACCGCCTGTGCCCAGCGACTGCAGCCAGGGGGGCGCATTGTTCTGGCGCTAGCTACCCTGGAGCACCTCAGCACGGCATTAGCCTGGGTAGAGGCCACCCAGGCCGAGCACCTGCCGAATAGGCCAGGGGTACCTGGCGGCGGGGACACCTGGCTGGCTAGCCTGCGCCAGCTTCACATTCAACACTCAGTATCGGTGGGCTCGCTCACCCGGTGGCAGTCCCTCACCCCCATTACCCTGGTGACGGTAACCCGGTCAGCCCCTAGCCCAGGCCAGGGCTGACCCACTGGGCATAGCCCCACAGCCCCACCCCCGTTAATAGCAGCAACCCCAGGGCGGCCAGCCCGGTCAGCGGTTGGTCGGGGCGGCCCGCTAGCCAGGTAGGCGCGGTTGGAGAGGGCTGGGTCAAGGCTAGTGTATCGCTCAGGGCAAGGGCAAAGATCCAACCGGCATGAAGTCCCCAGGCTAAGCCCAGGCTGCCCCCAGCTACCCAGCGGGCCAGCAGCAATACCAGACCCATCAGGCCCAGACCCGGCAACTGGGGCACGCCTGCCGGGCCATCCCAGACCAGGTGAGATACGGCAAAAATCAGACTGGCCACCAGCGCCACTGTGCCCCAGGGCAGGCTGGCCAGCAGGCCATTCACCAGCACACCACGAAAAACCAGCTCCTCGACCCAGCTAATCAATGCTGTCAGAGGCAGCAATGCCAGTACGAGCCACCAAGCCACGGGAGCACTAGCCCCCTGGGTAGCTGAAGTCTTCTGTCGCCAGCCTAAGGCCCACTGGCCACCAATTAACACGGCTACGCCCAGAGCCGCGATCGCAAAGCCCCAGCCACCAGCCTCAAAAAATTGCCCATCCCAGGCCATCCCATAGTCCGACCAGGGGCGGCGATCCCAGGAGCGCCGATAGAGTTCGACCACCAACGGGGCGATTAAGTACAGCGGCAGCAAGAGCGGTAGTTTATGCTCCGGCCTGACCGGGTAACTGGGGGAAATTTTTCCCAACCAGAACACCCCAGCGGCTAAGGGAAGCCACAGCAAGAACCAGACTAAAAAAAAACACCTAAGCCAAGAATTTCTGACATACAAGAAGAGGCTAGAACAGCATTACACCCGCGCCTTAAACCACCCACCCGGCGCTCTTAAGAGTGGGGCCACCAAGACCGGCACCATCGGGCAAAAAAACCGGCAGTTGGTTACCCACTGTTAGGATTAGCCAACTGCCTATAGCACTAACGCAATCACAAATTGCCGACAAATAGAGTTAACACTCCAGGCCCTTGAGCTAGATGTGCCCCAAGCCAGGCAAAATGGGATGTTGTCCCTAGATTAATCTTCTTCCGAACCTACATCCAGCTGTTTGAGGTGAATGTGCTTGTAGCCAAGCTTGATTTCAAACTCATCGCCAGACTTGAGGCCCATTTCCTGCGTATAAGTAGAACCAATCACGATTTGGCCGTTTTTGTGCACGCTAACTCGGTAGGTCGGTTCTCGCCCACGCCCATCTTTACCGCTATCAGGATCGAGATTAATACCCTTCGCCTCTAGCAGCGCGTCGTAAAAGCCAGAGAGATTCACCCTGGCCTGATTGTCCTTAGTCAGGGTGTAGTAGCCGCACTCTTTAGCAGTTTCACGCTTAGTCAGGTGAGAAAGCTCTTTCACCTTTTGAAGTAATGCCTTGCCCGTCAAGGGGGTTGGTTTTTCAGCCATTGTCAGGGAAATTCCTTATGAGAAAGTACAGAGCCAAGACCAGCTCAGTCACTTGTGATTGCTAGGCAAAGGCGCTAGCAGAACAGCAGCCGTCAGCTAATTGACAGCGGATGGCAGTGAATTTTAACTACCTATTCGTACTAAATTATTATAATCATGGGGTAGAAATCTGTCACCAGATAATTAGAAGTAATGAGTAGTTTTCTATCCGCTTTCTGCCTTACCTGTAGCCACTACAACCGATCATATCTCCGCCCATAACAAAACCCCTAAGGGATGGGATGGCTCGCCCTCAAGGTTAGCTAAAAGCTGGAAACAAATCCTTTACGCAGCTAAGGCTGAGGCCAACATGACGGGCTCAGTGAGGATTTGGCCTAGCCACCAGTAGGGCATCATAACCTATAAAAAAGCAGGCGGGAAAATTCTTTTTCCCGCCTGCAAAGGGCCTATATCAGCCGCCTAGTTTCGTCAGACCTGGTACATTAGCCCTCTCGCAACTGTTCAAGAACGCTTTGATCTTCCATGGTAGAAGCGTCGCCAGCAATGGCTTCGCCGCTGGCTAGATTGCGTAAAAAGCGGCGGATAATTTTGCCAGAGCGAGTTTTGGGTAGGGCGTCAGCAAATTTAATTTCGCCCGGTCGAGCAATAATCCCGATTTCTTTGACCACATGGTCTTTCAGCTCTTGCTTAAGGGCCTCGCTGGCAGAATAGTGGCTTTCTAAGGTGACAAAGGCGAAAATATCTTCTCCTTTAATTTCGTCTTTGCGGCCCACTACAGCCGCCTCGGCTACGGCTGGGTGAGACACCAGGGCCGACTCAATTTCCATCGTGCCTAACCGGTGGCCAGAAACACTGATCACATCGTCTACCCGGCCCATGACCCAAAAGTAGCCATCCTCATCTTTGCGGGCTCCGTCGCCAGCAAAGTAAAGGTACTGACCATGCTGGGGGGGGATGTGCTCCCAGTAGGTGCGGCGGTAGCGCTCGTCGTTGCCGTAGACCGTGCGCATCATGCTGGGCCAGGGATGTTTAATGACCAGATAGCCGCCTTCGTTGGGGGCCACCGGGTTGCCGTCTAAGTCCACCACATCAGCCAGAATGCCGGGAAAGGGCAGCGTCGCTGAGCCGGGCTTGGTGGCAATGGCCCCAGGCAGGGGGGTAATCATAAAGCCGCCGGTTTCAGTTTGCCACCAGGTATCAACAATCGGGCAGCGTTCGCCGCCAATTACCGTGTGGTACCACATCCAGGCTTCGGGGTTGATGGGTTCGCCCACGGTGCCCAGCAGCCGCAGAGAGGAGAGATCGCGAGCCCTGGGTAACTCGTCGCCCATTTTAATAAAGGCGCGGATGGCGGTGGGAGCCGTGTAGAAAATGGTCACCCCGTATCTTTCAATGACATCCCAGAAGCAGCCAGGGTTAGAGGGACGGGGCACCCCCTCATACATAAGGCTGGTGGCCCCATTGGAGAGAGGGCCATAGACGATATAGCTGTGGCCCGTAATCCACCCCACATCGGCGGTACACCAGTAAACATCCGTGTCTTTGATATCGAAAGTCCACTTAAAGGTGGTGTGGGTATAGAGGTTGTAGCCGCCCGTGGTGTGCACCACGCCCTTGGGTTTACCCGTTGTGCCGCTGGTGTAGAGGATGAACAGCATATCCTCGGCGTCCATTTCCTCGGCAGGGCAGTGGGCCGAGGCGGTAGCTTGCAACTCGTGCCACCAGTGATCACGCTGGGGCACCATGGTCACCTCGGCTTTAGTGCGCTGCACCACCAGGACGTTTTCAACGCTGGGCACACCGTTGTCGGCCAGGGCTTCATCCACAGCCGCCTTGAGGGGAATCACCTTATCTTTGCGAAAGCCCCCATCGGCGGTAATCACCAGTTTGGCGGTGGCATCGTTAAGGCGATCCTTTAAGGCTTCGGCGCTAAACCCGCCAAACACCACAGTGTGGGGAGCACCAATGCGGGCACAGGCCAGCATAGCAATGGCGGCTTCGGGCACCATCGGCATGTAGATACCGACCCGATCGCCCTTCTGCACCCCTAGCTGCTTCAGTACGTTGGCCATTTGGCAAACTTCCCGGTGCAGTTGGGCGTAGGTGAGGGTGCGGCTGTCGCCCGGTTCTCCTTCCCAGATCAGCGCGGCCTTATTGCGTCGCCAGGTGGTGAGGTGGCGATCCAGGCAGTTGTAGGAAATATTCAGCTTGCCCCCCACAAACCACTTAGCAAAGGGTGGCTGCCAGTCCAACGGGGTTTCCCAGGGCTGGAACCAGTGGAGTTCCTGTTCGGCTAGCTCGGCCCAAAACTGAGCCGGATCAGCCGCAGCCTTCGCGACTAGGGCTTGATAATCCGCCAGGCTGTTGACGGTGGCAGTATCAATAAAGGTCGCTGGGGGGGAAAACAGGCGATTTTCATGTAAGACCGATTCAATCGTGGGAGAAGCCATAGAAATTGCTAAACCTCGTTCAATACAGACCTATCGTTTAGGATGCCATCACAATTGGCCCAGCATTCTAAGCCGATCGCGGCTGGGACTATCAATAACCGTGAGGATCCTTTGAAAACCATACGTTTTCTAGTGTCTCTTTGATCATCCTGTACGCTTTCCTTAAGGTTTTGAAGCCGGGCTTAACCCTCAGACCTTAAGGTTCTGAACTGGCTAGTTTACTCCTGTTCAAGGAAGCGTAGATCTCACCTATCTTCCCTGGTTTAGTCGGTATGATAATGATGGGACTGAATTCACCGTCCTTCCCGCTTAGCATGGGCCAGCCTGGAGTGGCCGTGCATTTCTTTCCGCCAGGCGGGTATGCTAGGGCGAACTAGCCCGTGGTTCGGGTTATTGGTGTGGCATAGAGACATAGCCCATGACCCAGGTTAAACTACCGCCCCCCCTGGGCACCGATCCAGAGCAGACGACCCAGGACACGATACTGCAAAACATCCTAGGCGTAGCCATTTTCGACTTCAGTGGCCTGCCCAGGGAGTATTACATCACCGCCGACCATGATGAAACTGACTGGGTGCAGTTGGTTTTTCAAGCTTTGGGCCTAAAATCCCTGCTCTCCGCAGGGCTTGAGCTGGGAGAGTTTGGTCATCTGGCCATTCGTTCCAGCCAACTGGTGGCTATGGTGGTAGGCACTCCTACCAACTATGTGGCGCTCCTGCTGCGAGAGCCGATTCCTCTGAACAATGCCCAACAAACCCAGGACTTTACCCAATGGGTGGCCCATTTTGAAACCGAACTCCTCCGTCAGCAGGAGCGATTTATTCCCGCTTAGCCTGACTTAGTTTGGCGGTAACTGAATTACCCACCATTCCCGCCGAGGCGGGAATCATTCGGGCTAGGGCAAAAAGCGATCTAGCGCTGCTTTTAGTTCAGCGATTTCATCCTCAATGTTGCCAGCATCAGCGGCCCGGCTGATGCACTCGGTCAAATGTTCATCGAGAATAATGCGGGCCACGCGATCTAGCGCCCCTCGCACTGCGGCAATTTGCACCAGCACATCAGGGCAGGGGCGACTCTCCTGCACCATGGTTTTAATTCCCCGAATATGCCCTTCAATGCGGGATAGGCGGTTGGCAATGCGCCGCAGCGACTCCGGGTCGTGGACGTGGGGGTGGATATCTCGGCCACTATCCGCCGTGACCGAAGCCTCGTGCAGGTGGGGATGGAAATGGGGATTAGTATCGTGCAAAGTAGCAAAGGGGAGAAAGGAGCAAAAATGCGCGAAGCACGGGCAGGCACTGATGTAACGCACTAGGCCTCACCCATGGCAAGGGCTGTTGGCGCGGCTACCAACTACTGTGGCGGCTGAAAGCCCGACAGAGTCGCTAGCTCTTGCAGGGATTTGACACCGGGATGAAGCTGACCACCAATTTCCCAGGTCGGATAGCCCTTGATGCCCTTGTTGGTGCAGAGCTGAGGTTGGGCATTGTCCCCGTCAGCGGCGCATTCAATGTAGGTGATTTGGTTAACGGCGTCGCCAAATATCGCTTTTTGATCTGCGCAGTGGGGGCACCAGTAAGCCCCATACATGACGCTACCCGTGGTAGATAAGTGCTGGGCTAGCTGACCTTCGTAGCTAAGGGCTATGTCGGCCTGGGTCTGGCTAGTGCCACAGCCAACGGCGAACAGCGCCACCAAGGCCAGCACACTTCCCCAGAGCCTAGGCCTAGAGCCCCAAGTCAACGATCGTGATGGGTGCTCTCCCTTAAGGGCCGCTTGAACCATAGCCAAAATCCTGTGACTGCCAGCAAGACTACTATAGCGCTAGAGCCGCAGGGCGGGCAGGGTTTCTAGCCGACTAGGGTTCACCCGAGGGGGCACCCAGGCCAGGCCGAAAATCCTGGCTGAGGGCGGGGTTGCCCGGCTCTTGGGAAGCCTCGGCCTCAAACACGCTGCGTGTGTTGCCGTTGAATACGGTCAGAACCTGGGGCGGGGTTGCATCGGCAGGGTAGATCAGATCAACTTCCACGTCTTTTCGGGCCTCGGCGGGAATGTTGAGCCGTAACAGGGGACTGCCCTCCTGGCCCCGCCGCTGCACCAGGTGAACGTAGTGGGTCTGCTCTAGGCCCATCTGGTTCTTAAACCTGAGCCGCACAGTGCCGCGAAAGAAGATGCGATTTTCCGGCGGTCGCCGAAACCGCAGCCCGTTGGTGAGAGATTCATCCCGCATGGGGGTTTGAAACTTAAGGCCAACGGTTTGATCGGTACCACTGCTGTTGTAGAACGGCAGTTTGAGGCTATAGCGCACACCGTAGTTGCCGTGGGAGCGAAAGGCCGTATCGGGATAGCGGGCCAGCATGGGGGCGCTCTGAATCTGGCCGGTGCCAAAGGTGTTGTGATCGACGGAGCTAATCACGTAGGAAATGGAGTCACCGGGTGAGGGGACGGTGAGCACATCGGCCTCAGCGCTGTCGGTTAATACCGCCTTCCAACTGGAGCCTTTGGCCACACCGGCTACCCGCCCATAGTAAAATCGCCCAAACCGGTAGGTTTCTGGGTCGGAAGGGGGAATGTCCCTAGGCCCGGCTAGCCGCCCCCGCTTGAGGATATAAATCCAGTCGGCTAGGGTGGGCACCTTTTCATCGCCGCTAAAGGTGCGGTCGGCATACTTGGCCAGGCTGGCGACGTGCACTGGGCCGCTGCTGGTCAGGTACATCATCGCGGTGCGGCCATTGCTGGGAATTGGGCGCTGCACCAGAGGCGGCGGTGGGGAATCGCCATTGTCGCCAGCACCCAGGTTGAGCTGGGCCTCCGCTGCCGCTACGGTAACGGAACGCACGGGGGGCTTGGGAATGACGCTGCCCTGAGGATGGCTGCCGTTGGCCGGTACGGTGAGCTGCCGCAGGGGAATGGGGGTATTCATCAACAGGTGAACGTGCCCCGGCGGAATTGTGATCGAACGGGGCCAGTGGGATTGGGTGGCTCCGCGCAGGATATCGGTGGCGGTGCGGCTGCCTGGCCCAGCAAAGACATTGCCGTTGGTACTCAGGCGGGCGTCAGGCAGCTCAACAAAGGGGGCTTCCTGGCTGAGGTAGCTAACCCCCTGGTCAATGCGAACTTCCACCGGTTCACTACCGGGGTTGTAGACCAGCACTCCCAGAAACAGCGTACGGCGGTCATCGGGGCTAAAGCCGCGGGCAATGTGGTGGGCAAAAATATCAAAACGGCCCTGAAAGGAATAGTTTAAGTGGGCTTCAGGGGTAGTCATGCCCTCAGGGGGAAACGTAGACAGCAAAATCCCGTCTTGTTGTACGACCTCCGGGCTATTGCTATTAAATACCGGCACCTCGTCTAAACTGCCCGGCAAAGGCCGCACCTCTTGCTGACGAATGACCTCAGCGTAGGTGCCATCCTGGGACAGAATGACGGTTTCTGACGGCGCTGGCGTATTGACCTCTCGCTCGGGAACCTGGGCGAATAGAGGAGAAAGCGTAAAGGCAACTAACGCACTTAGCATGGCAATTTACGAGACAACGAGAACTTTGGACACAGCTCAGTTTGCCCATACGGGCATAAACCTTGCTTGGTAGACAGAACCCCTGGTGTTGATTAGTTCGCGACTACTATTTAACCCAATCCAAGATACCACCTTGAGGGACTGTCCATTTCATAGCGGATTTGGATAAATCACAGAATCTTTACTGATTTAGGGAGATGCGACATGGTCAGACTGGATTTTCCTGGCACTCGATAGCCCGCATCTACCAACCTTACTGGCGTAAAATCGAGGCGTCTAGAATGCGGTTGATGCGATCGTCCACATCCTCCAGGTAGGCCAGAGTTGTGGTGTCGAGTTGGCGGCCAAAGCGGTTGGCGTAGTCGCCCACGGCAGTCTGAAGTTGCCGCAACTGGTGCCGAGCCAGGAGGCGGGCATCCTCAGGGGCATTGGCCGTAGTTTCAAGGGCTAGATAGTCGAGCAAGTCGGTGGGAGCGGCGTCGGGGCCGGTGTTGCGCAGAAACAGCCGGGTGAGAATATTCAGATGGTGACGCTGGAGCCCCCGCCGCAGGCTAGACAGGCTCACCGGCTCTGGGGCGGGGTTGAGAATTTCAGCCCAGACGGCCTCACCCAGGGTGTCAAACAATTCGGCCAGAGTCAGTTGTTCGGCCCCGGTAGCCCTCAGTTCAGCATCCCGTAGGCGCGCCAGGCGACTGCCGTAGAGCGTGTCACTCAGCACTAGGGCCTGCACAAAGAGGATGCGATCGTAAATAGGGTAATCCAGGGGGTAAAGCGTGAGGGGCTGACCCCAGTGCAGCCAGCGGTCTGGAGCCAGCAGGCTAATCAGTTCTGGTGGCAGGAACAGAGCATCCTCGGCCAGCACCGACTGCTTAAGAATGGCTAAGGCCCGCCGCTGGTCTGCGGCAGGCACGGGCTCAAAGGCAGGTCGCCCCCGCGAACTCCAGGGATCGGTGCGGTTAAACCGCTGCCCACCGATGTAATTGGAAACAATCATCGCTTGCTGCTGGTAGTGGTTAAACACCAAATCCACCCGCCGCCTCAGCAAGCCGTAGGTTTCCCCAGGGTTGAGGGAAAACCAGTCGAGCTTGGCCCAAATGGCCTTGGCGATCGCCATTTGACCCTCGGCATAGCCCAGCGGATCGCTGCTGAGGTCCCATGGGCTAGCCTTGGGATCTAGGAAGTCGTAGATATCCTCATCGGAGGCAAAGGCCAACTCTGGCTGACTGGCCCGGCTAGCAATGTTCTGCAGCTCGCGCTGGGCCGTCGTCAGATTTGGAGTTGGCTTGTAGCCATACTCAATGGCCCATAGATCGTAGGGGCCGAGGCGAGTGGGAAAGTAGTCGCCCTGGGGTTGCCCAGGGGGCGCTAAATTGGGCGGAAAATAATCCATCACCGAGCTCAAGAGCCCCTGAGACTGGGTGACGGCCACATCATTGAGGGACTCTGGCGGCAACAGCGTACTGCCCAGGAAGTTGTGCCGTAGCCCCAGCACATGGCCTACCTCGTGGGCGGTGAGAGCCCGCAGGTATTGCTGAATGTAGAGATCCTGGCTGACTCGACTGGTCAGGGGAGAGTCTAGCGTATGCAAGGAAATAGCCCCAAAGGCCATTGTTTGAAAGGCTTTCATCCCAGCGCAGGCATCAACCACTTGGTGAGCAGAGACTGGCGGAGCCTGGGTGGCCAAGCTCCAGCCCTGAGCAGAGGCTGAGGGAGCCGTGGCCAACCGTCCCATTAGGCGATTGCCCAGGGCGGGGCCACACAGGGGCAGCAGCGGCGACTGGGTAATGCCCTCCAGGGTAGAGCCAAAGGTCTGATACTGCTGGGTCAGGTAGCCCACCACGCTGGCGTCAAGAATGACATCGGCATCCAGAATTTCTCCAGTCAAGGGATTAACCCGCGATGGCCCCAGCCCAATGGCCCAGGGCTCGAAGGAGTCTGACCAGCGAATCACGTTATAGCGAACATCGGCAGGATCCCAATCGGCATTGTCAGGCATTTGCCGCACCTCCAGCGCCTGGGTAAACCCCGCCCGCTCAAAGGCGGCATTCCACCACTCCACCCCCTCGCGAATGGCCTGGCGATAGGGCTCAGGAATGGTATTTTCCAACCAGAACACAATTGGCTCCTGAGGCAGTGACAGGGCTGCCTTGGCATCCTGTTTTTCTAGATGCCAGCGGTGGATGTAGCGCACGAAGGGATCCGACGATCGCCCCTGGATGGGGGTTCGATAGGCCGTGATAAAGTACCCCACTCGCTGATCGGCAGGGCGCGGCTGAAAGTTGGCATGGTAGGGCAAACTCGACAGGCTATAGCGCACCCGCAGGCTAAAGCCGCGACTGTCTGGCAGGCTACTCAGGAACACATCCCCACTGCCGCCGCTAAAGCCCAGCACCGCTTCCAGTTCAACATTGCTGGGAAAAACCCCGATTTTGCCCAGGTAAGATGCCTCCGGATTGGGAGAGTAGCTACTCAACACCCAGGGAAAGGAACCAGCAAGATTGGCCGGATCGCGAGCCAGCAGAAAATCATTCAGATCAATCAGCATTTCGCCGTTGTCGGGATGAATGCTGAGAATTGGCAACGCCGACAATACCGAGTCGCTAAAGGAACTCTGGAGCAGTTGGCGATCCTGCGGTAGGCTCTGGGGATTGCGAAAATAGGTGTTAGGTACCACCACCTGGAGCCGATTACCCGCCGTGCGCCGAAACTGAATCATCAAGTCATTAACGGGCCAGCCTCGAAACAAGCCCGCCTCGCCCAGGCCCGCCTCCAGGGTGGCAATCAGCAGGAGGTTCTGGTTGAGTTGTTCGGGCCGCACCCCCAGTAGAGCCTTGCCCCCTTGCGCATCCTTATAGACCGTGAACAGGCCCGGATGTGCCAGCAAGTCTTTGGTCACCTCATTAAAGGGCTTTAGCCCCCCAGCACTGGGAGGCTCTGAGGGTGAGCCTGGTGCTGCCTGGGTTTCTGTAACCTGGGCTATCTGATCCATACCCCCTGGCAGGGCCGCTTGAGCCAGGCTGTGGGGATGCGTTAAGCCGTGGCTAGACGGTACCAAAACCAGGCTGAGCACCAGCCCACAAATCACTATCAAACTCAACTTAACGCTCTGCTTCACTGGCGCTGCTCCTGCTTGCCCTGGGCCCACTGGAATGTGGCAGGGCGATGTTGTCATACTTTAGCGCCTAACGGTGGAGGCCCTTAGGGAGTTTAGATTGTATTCAGGCGGGGGGGAAGAGAACCACAGGGGAGACAGGCTGCGCAGGCTCGTTTGCGTACAATCGTAAGGACGGGACAGGGTAGGGCTATGGGGCTGGATCGACAGGCGGTGATTGCGCAGGCGTTGGAGTTGGGGTTTCATCTCGCCGGGATTGCCGCTGTGGAAGCGAGCCCTGATGCCTCAGAACAGGCGGCTACCGCCCATCTCCAAAGCTGGCTCCAGCAGGGCTACCAGGCTGATATGGCCTGGATGGCACACCCTAACCGGCAGGATATTCGGCGGGTGTTGCCGGGGGCGCGATCGCTGATTTGTGTCGCTCTGAACTACTACACTCCCCACGCCCATTCTCAGGATCCACGCCACGGCAAAATTTCTCGCTATGCCTGGGGGCGCGACTACCACCGGATTTTGCACAAGCGGCTGAAGGCGCTGGCTGACTGGCTCCAAGCCGAGGCCAGGGCCGCCGGGCTCACTATTCAAACCCGCTACTATGCCGACACTGGGCCAGTGCAGGATAAGGTTTGGGCGCAGCGCGCAGGGCTGGGGTGGATTGCTAAAAATGGCAACTTAATTACCCGGCAATACGGCTCCTGGGTGTTTTTAGGGGAGGTAATAACCACCCTGGAGCTAGCTGCCGATGCCCCACACACGGCCCACTGCGGTAGCTGTACCCGCTGTCTGGATGCCTGCCCTACAAAAGCCATCACTCAGCCCTACGTGGTTGATGCTAACCGCTGCATTGCTTACCACACCATTGAAAACCGAGCCGCCGCCCTGCCAGAGGAGATCATGCCCCATCTCCACAACTGGGTGGCCGGGTGCGACATCTGCCAGGACGTTTGCCCCTGGAATGTGCGCTTTGCTAAGCCCACCGACCTGGCAGACTTTCAGCCCTACGCCGAGAACCTGACCCCGACTCTGGCCGAATTAGCTGACCTATCGGACAGCGATTGGGATCAGCGGTTTCGCGCCTCTGCCCTGCGCCGCATTAAACCGGCAATGTGGCGGCGTAATGCCCAGGCGGCCCAACGTGGTAGCTTAGCCTGAGCCTATCGTTAACCAACGCAGCCATTAATGGATTACTCTTGTAGACTGAAACACCCGCTGCGTAACCTGCTGTGCTGAAACGAACGTCTCTGCTTGTCTCGCTTGCTCTGGGTAGCCTCTTTGGCCTGCCCTCTCCAGCCTTTGCCCAGGCGTTGACGCCCTACGTGCTACCCCTAGACTACGATCTGATGGCAGAACAGGGGCGCTTCCTGGCCAACGAAGCCCAGCAACTCGCCGAAGGGCGTCAGTTCAACCAGGCCCTGGCCCTGGCTCAACTGGCCTCCCAACTGGCCCCCAACGATGGCCAGGTGCTGGCCCTGTTGGGGGGGCTTTACCTGCAAGCCGAGGAGACGGAACGGGCCATTACTCTCCTGGAGCGGGCCAAAAGCCTGGCCCCTGATGATGCGCGGGTGCTCTTTGCGCTGGGGTCGGCCTATTTTCAGCGGGGTGACTATCTGCAAGCCTCTACCCAGTTGGAACAGGGGCTAAAACTGGAGCCTGGCAATGCCAATGCCTTGTTTGACCTGGGTAATGCCTACTTTCAGCTGCAGCGGTATGGCCCGGGGCACAACTGTTTTGTGGTGGCAGAAGATGGGA
>CAYUBC010000029.1:14415-15875 GCA_964442885.1 uncultured bacterium
ATCGGTGAGTGCAGAGCCTGCGTTTTGGCCTTCGGTGAACAACATTGGCCTGGTCTTTTATGAGCAGGGCGATGCGGCCAAGGCGCTGGAGCAATGGCGCAAAGCCTTGGAAATGGCGGGTGGCGAGGAGCCAGAACCGAAGCTGGCGATCGCCGTAGCCCTCTACGCTCAAGCAAATTGCCGGGCGGCGGCCAATGCCCGCAGTAGCGACTGTCAGGAGGCGCTAACCCTGGGTATAGCGGCCCTGGAACAGGATAGCCGCTACGCGGACGAAGCCTTTCTGCGGCAGAATCTCTGGGGCAATCGGCTGATTGCGACCACCAACCAGTTCTTTCAAGTGCCGGTGGTCAAAGCCTTGCTGACCGAACTATAGATCGTAGTCTGGGTGTAGCCCCCTGGGGTGGTCGCCAATGCCCGACTCATTTGATTTCTATGGTTGAAACCCTGGTTCCCTCGATCTAGGGCTACCCCTAGCTGTGTAGGATGGTAGACAGACCTTGGCTATCCTCAGGCATACAGGGCTGTTTAACCGGCATCCTGGGGAGTAGATTGGGCCAGGAGCTGCTGTTTCGGCTACTTTTTGACGCTAGATAGGGAGTTTCAGTATGACGGCGGTTAGCACTCAATCCCAACCGGCTTTTTGCGACGGTATCCAGCACTTTGGTGCCCTTCCGCCTGATTTTGAGCGCTACGGCCAGGAAGCGGCAATTGCGCCTGGACAAACGGCCATTACCTCTCCTAGCGACCCGGCAGCGGTGTATCAAACTCTGCTGGCCGCCGATGCCCTGCGCTACCTCACCCTACAGGTGACGGCCAGCAAAGAGTCGGGGCACCCCGGCGGCTTTGCCAGCATTACCGAGGGCATTGCCTCCCTGGTGATGCTGGGGCATAAAAATATCATCACCGAGGTTGGACACCACGCCCCCGGCTTCTACAGCAACGTATTTTTGGACAGTTCCCTGGAGGCCATGGGGATTGAAACCGTGCAGCAGTTGTGCGATCGCTTCCGCGAAACCCACGGTCTGCTGGGCCACCTGTCAGGCCAGATCCCTGGTTTGCTCAACCCGGCTGGCCCGCTGGGGCAGGGGCAGCATTTTGCTATGGCCGGGGCAAAATTGCATCCCGGCGTGCTCTTCCCCGTTACCATTGGCGATGGTGGCCTGGGCGAACCCTACGTGATGAGTAGCTTTGGGCACTTTCGCACGGCTTTTCCAACCGTGACCAATTTTCTGCCCATTCTGGTGTGGAACGGCTACTCCCAGGAGCACCACAGCATGGTGTCTACCCAGTCGAACCAGGCCATGATCGACTACTGGCGCGGCAACGGCTTCCAGGAGGTGGTGCTGGTAGACGCCAAGGACTTTGACGACGCCAACCAGCCCGGCCCCTATGTGGATAGCACCGCCTTTTCCTTCCCCCAGCGGTTTGCGTTTACCCAGGCCGTGCTGGAGGCCACCGAC
>CAYUBC010000030.1:0-5561 GCA_964442885.1 uncultured bacterium
CCAACAGCAGGACGCCGCCTAACCTCCTGCCATACACCAGATTTGACTATATCTCTAATCTTTCCAAGAAATCTACTAACCCTTAGTTGCCTTAGCGGTAGCCCGCACCTCCGGCGCAGCGGATAGGATAATCACCAGGCCCGTGCGCCCGGTTTCCAGGGTGGCGTCGCTGAGGATATCAACCACCTCACGATCCAAAACATCCTCAACCAGTTTGACCATTTCGGGGCGCATGGCCATAACTAGCTCATCTCTAATCTGGGCGGCCCGTTCCGTGTCGCCTTCTTGCAGCAGCAGTTGCTCTGGCTTGGTGACGGAGTTTTCTATAATCACCATTAACTTTTCATCGACTAGCTGGCAGGTGACTTCGCCTGGGGAGTGATTGAGTTTTTCCCGGTATAGCTTTTGAAATTTTTGCACCAACTGCCGTTGCAGTTGGCCACGGGTTGGCTTTGATCCAGAGGATGACGTGCCCATAATTGCCCCTAAACCATAACAACCGGGTCTAGGCCGGTTGAAGACAACTGCCAATGATTGTAAGCCAAACCTCCCCTGAGTTCTCCCCTTAGGCCGAACGAACAGAGCCGGACAAACAGAGACGAAGGCGTGGGAGTGACCTAAACAAGCTGGACATTAACTGACCAGGCCAGACCTGAGGGCACGCACGGCGGCCTTGGTGCGATCGTCCACGCCTAGTTTATTGAGAATGCTGCGCACATGGGTTTTAACGGTACCCACCGTAATGTAAGAGCGCTCGGCAATTTCGGCATTGCTGCAACCGGCCACAATCAGCTCCAAAATTTCCAGTTCTCGCTCCGTCAGAGGGTAGGATTCTAAGATTTGCTCAAATTCTGGCTCCACCGCCTCAATGGTGACCGTGCGGCTACTTTGGCTAACTACCCCCAGGGAGTCTTGCCGCACCTGGCGCAGCACCACGCTAGCCACCGCTGGGTCAATCCAGGAGTTGCCGTCGCAGGTTTCCCGTACAGCAGCCACCAGGTCATCTAGCTCGGTCTGTTTCATGCAGTAGGAGTCGGCCCCGGCGGCAAAGGCGGCCATCACGGCTGATTCGCTATCGTGCATGGTCAGCATCAAGACTTTGGGATAGTCACGCCCCTGGCTAGCCTTAAAATTGCGCAGTTGCTCCACCACCTCAATGCCATCCATGTCCGGTAGGCCAATATCTACAATGGCAATGTCGGCGGCTTCTGACTTGAGCAGCTCTAAGCCTTTGCCACCCGTAGCCGCCTCGCCCACCACAACCATGCCTTCAACCTGTTGTAGGGCCGTTTTTAACCCCATACGAGTCAGATTATGGTCTTCAATTAAAACAACGCGAATTGTAGACATGGACTACCTTACCTAACACCAGGCTGTTCCAAAAAAAACATCGTTATCTCTCACCTCATCCCTCGACCATCAGCGTTTAAACAAATCTGACGTTGGGACGATTACAGCTAAAGACGGTTTGATTAACACCCCAAATTATCCAGGTAGCCTCCTCAGGCAAGCCCATACCCAGGGGCGGAATTTACACCGTGGCTCCCTCTATCAAAAGATAGATTCTGTCAGGTGGGGAACATGGTATGCAAACACTACGGGCCGTGGATGGGTGAGCTTTTCGGGGCAGCCCCAAATAATCCTAACCTCAAAACACTGAAAGAATTGCCCATGCTCACTGCGCTGTTGGACTGGCTTTCCTCACGACCGTTTATTCCCCACGGGCACTGCTACCTATGGCAGCCAGGGCTGGTGGGGCTGCACGCCCTCTCCGATGGGTTCATTGCCCTGGCCTACGGGCTGATTGCCGCGGCCCTGCTGTATTTTGTGCAGCGGCGGCAGGATGTTCCCTTTCGGCCTGTATTTTTGCTGTTTGCCGGATTTATTGCGGCCTGCGGCTTAACCCACCTGCTGGCCGTTTGGACGCTGTGGTTCCCAACCTACTGGGCGTCAGGCGTGGCGAAGGCTAGTACAGCGCTCCTATCGCTTTACACGGCGCTGACGCTAATTCCGCTGATTCCAATGGCGCTGGTGCTGCCGAGCCCCAGTCAGCTAGAGCAGTTAAACCAGACATTACAGGCGGAAATTGAAGAGCGCAAGCAGGTAGAGGCCAACCTGCGAGTGGCGGAGCGAGAAGTGCGACAACTCAATCAGGAGTTGGAGGAGCGGGTGCAACGCCGCACAGCCCAGTTGGAGGCCGCTAAGCAACGCATCGAAGAACTGCTAGAGCAGGAACAACAGGCTCGCCAGACCTTGCAAACGGCTAAGGACGACTTGCAGGAAACGGCAGAGCGGCTGAACTTAGCCCTCGATGCCGCGCAGATGGGCTCCTGGGATTGGCAGTTGGATCAGCCCCATCTCTTCTGGACGCCGCAAACCGAGCGCATCCTGGGATTACTGCCTGGCTCTGGCCCCTATACCCTAGAGCAGTGGGCTCAACAGGTTCATCCCGATGATTTAGCCAGAGTTCGCGCTGCCATTGACCATTCCCTCTCAGCCCACACCGAATTCAAGGAAGAATATCGAGTCAGGTGGCCCGATGACTGCTGGCACTGGGTGAGTGCCTATGGTCGGGCGGTGGCCGTGGCGGCTGGTGCCAGCCAGCGCATGGCTGGGGTCATTCAGGACATCACAGAGCGACAGCAGGCAGAAATCGAACTTCAGGCCAGTGAAACCCGATTTAGAGCGGTTTTTGAGCAGGCCGCCGTGGGTATGGCCCGGCTCTCGCCGTTGGGCTATTGGATTCAGGTTAACCAGAAGCTTTGTAATATTTTGGGCTATGACCCAGCCGAGCTAATGGGCCAGCATTTTTCAGCCATTACCGATGAAGCCGACCAGGATCAGGATGACTATTACTATGCTCAACTCATCAACGGAGAGCAGTCCTACTGCCAGCTTGAAAAGCGCTACCTGCATAGGGATGGCCACCCAGTTTGGACGCTGGTGACGGTGTCGGTAGAAAGTGAGGCAGATACTGGTATTTCAGCGTTTATTGCCATTATCGAAGACATTAGCGAGCGTAAGGCCGCCCGCGAAGAACTGCTGCGCCGAGCCGAAGAATTATCTACCACTAACCTGATGCTGGCCCGCACTACCGCTTTGCTAGAGCGCCGTAATAGCGAGCTCGACCAGTTTGCCTACGTTACCTCCCACGACCTAAAGGCTCCACTACGGGCCATTTCTAACCTGGCCGAGTGGATCAGCGAAGACCTGACTGGGCAAATTCCAGCGGAAAGCCAGCGGCAGTTGGCGCTGTTGCGAAGCCGCGTCCAGCGCATGGAAGCGCTAATTAACGGACTGCTGGAATATTCTCGCGTGGGGCGGCGCGAACGTCAGCTTACGGAGGTGAATGTGGGCCAGTTGCTCACGGGCATTATCGACTCTCTGGCTCCTCCGGAGGGCTTTCAGGTAGTGGTGGCCGCAGAAATGCCAGTGCTTTATACCCACCAAACCGCCCTGGGCCAGGTGTTTGCCAACTTAATCAACAATGCAATCAAGCACCACCATCGCGATCAGGGCATGGTGCAAGTTACCTGGCAGCACCGGGGCGAGGCCATTGAATTTGCGGTAGCCGACGATGGCCCCGGCATTGCCAGCCAGTACCACGATAAAATTTTCACCATTTTTCAAACCCTCAAGGCCAGAGATGACTTTGAGAGCACCGGCATTGGCCTCTCTGTGGTGAAGAAAATTGTGGAGTCAGAAAATGGCCGGATTTGGCTGACCTCAGAGGTGGGGCAGGGAACAACCTTTTACTTCACCTGGCCCTATACTCAGGCCCCGGCAGCGTAGTCCTGAATGGCCTTTGGCCCTGTGCTTTCTTCGTTACCCGCCTAATCTGGCGATCTAGCCGCTGGGATAGACGGGGTTTCGGCAGCGACCACCACCATATCGCTGGCGTCGGGGCGGGTGTTGCGGAGCGCATCCAGGGCTTCCTTAAAGACTACGGCAGCGGGCACGGCGACAACGACACCCAGTAGGCCGCCGACTCTGGCTCCAGACAAAATCGCAATAAACACCCAAAAGGGGTTGAGGCCAGTCACGCTACCCAGCACTCTGGGAGCCAGACCGTTTTCGACCACCTGCTGAACAATGACGGAACCAATCAACATAGAAATGGCGATTTTGATGTCTCGCAGGGCCACTAACAGGGTAGTCAGCACAACCCCTACCGTGCCGCCAAAGGGGACCAGGGCCATAATGCCTACCGTGAGGCCAAACAAGCCGCCAAAGGGAACATTCAGCAGGCTGTAAATGACCACCAAAGCCGTGCCCAGGCAGCTAGCAACAATGAACTGGCCTAAAAAGTAGTTGCGAAAGCTCGATCGCAGCGTCTCAGAAAAGGGCTGCTGAATGCGGCCCGGCAGTAGACCCACCAGGCTGCCCCAAACTTCCTCACCGTGCTGAAGCAGATAAAAGGTCAGCACGATGGTCAGCACCACATCCAAAAGCTTGTTGGCTGTGAAGACCGCCACGTTAATGGTCAGGTTCAGCGCCTCCCCGGCGATAGATTGGATTTCGCGCTTGAGGCGATCGCTGGTCTGCGTAATTAGCCCGTCCAGGTTAATCGGCCAGCCCCACTCGGCAAATTTGCTGTCCAGCATCATCAGCTGAGTTTTGCCAGAATCAAACCACTCCGGCAGGCGGATGACCAACTGCTGACCCTGATCAATCACAAAGGGCAGCACCGTCAGCGCCAGGGCTGTGAACCCTACCAGGGCCAGCACCAATACCAGAAAGGCCGCTGGCCCACGTTTGAGACCGGCCTTTTCCAAACTGGCCATGGGATAGCTGAGCAAAAAGGCCAGCAGGGCGGCAATTAGCACAGTCACTAAAAGGGAGCGGAAATAGGTAAAAATGATTGAAATAGCCCAGATATTAAGCAATATCAGGGGCGTGGCCAGCATGATTACCGCCGTTTGGGCCGGTGGGCTTAACTTATCCCACCAGCGGATGAGCCAGCTTTTGGCGATGGGGTTGCTCAGACTGGTCGAGGTTGGCTCGCCGGACTGGGTCATAGTCTCACTCGCAGCGCTATCAAGAGAGTGGTGCAGCTTTATCCTACGTCTACAGCCCGCTAAAGCCAAGCCATAGCCGTTGGCGGTATCTCCCGCGATTTGATCAAGAAAACCGAACCCCTAACCCTGGCGCGATTTGGTAGCCTTGGGGCAGGCTAGGGGACAACCGCTGCACCCTAATTGCCCTAGGGTTAATGTCTACAGACTGTAACTCATGAATACAATGAGGGTGCGGGTGGGCTACGCCAGGATTACGACAACGTGGGTTTTAGGAGGATGACGATGGCTGCTACTGGCTTTAAGGATTACTACGCGGTACTGGGGGTCAGTAGAACCGCCGAGGTCGATGACATTAAACAGTCCTTCCGCAAGTTGGCCCGCAAATATCACCCCGATGTAAACCCAGGGGACAAAGCCGCTGAGGCTAAATTTAAGGAAGTCAGCGAAGCCTACGAGGTGCTGTCTGACCCGGAGAAGCGCCAAAAATATGACCAGTTTGGCCAGTATTGGCAGCAGGCTAGCCGGGCTAGGGCTGGGGCTGGG
>CAYUBC010000030.1:5571-15687 GCA_964442885.1 uncultured bacterium
TTATCAACGAACTACTGGGCCGCTTTGCCACTGGAGCCGGAGCAGGCAGCTCTCGCAGCCGCAGCTACTCCTACGGGGGGCCGGGCAGCAGTGGCTTTGGCACCACCGGGGTTGGGTTCGACCAGGGTATGCCCTCCCAATCCTTTGATCAGGAAGCCAACATCAGCCTGAGCTTCAGCGAAGCCTTCCACGGTGCCCAAAAGCGTCTCCGCATTGGCAACGACGAGGTAGAGGTGCGGATTCCACCAGGGGCCAAGCAGGGTAGCAAAGTTCGCCTCAAGGGCAAAGGCCAACTCAGCCCTTATACCAAACAGCGGGGCGATGTTTACCTGGTCGTACAACTCGCGTCACACCCAGTCTTTAAGTTCGAGGGTGATAACCTAGTCTGCGAGGTGCCCATTACCCCCGATGAAGCCGTGCTAGGGGGCAAAATTGACGTGCCCACTCCCGATGGCAGCGTCACGATGAACCTGCCCGCTGGGACTAAATCGGGTCAGACATTGCGACTGCGGGGCAAAGGCTGGCCCAACCCCAAGGGCGATCGCGGCGACCAGTTGGTCAAAGTGGTAATTACGCCACCCACCCGTCTCAGCATCGAAGAACAACAGCTCTATGAAAAAATCCGCGATAGCCGCCAGGACAACCCGCGACAGAGCTTGCTGAATACTAGGCTGTAAGAATTGCCACCAGGCAATCCAGCCATGTAGGAAATAGTTAACCTGGCATTACCCTTGCAATGCCTACTTTTGAGCGAGTTGCTCCAAAAAATTGGCAAACTCTTCAAGTTCAGTACTTATCTGAGTATGTAGAGCTGGCACCTGTTCAACCAAAAGCTCGATCTGCTTAGCATCCAAGCTAAAAGTATAAACATTGCGTACTACATGCCGAAAGCCTCGGTAGCGATCAAGTTGATCCCGAACGGCTAAGCTCAAGACGGCTGGCCTCGCACCGGGAACATCCGCTGTCATCTGCTGAAGCAGTTCTCGGTACCACACTCTACCTTCTGGTTTAGTTTGGTCAACTTTGTCGGCAATCAGCTCAAGCACTCGTTCAATGCCAGCGTAGAATCCATGTAAATTAAGAGCAACAGCATCGATCCAATAATCCTGTTCTTTAGATGACTGGGCTTGTTTACGAAGAGACCAAATTTGCTCAACCCGCTCGACTACTAGCGAAATTTCTCTAAGCTCTCGCCGAATTCGCCCAGCAGTAGTTAGGTAAACTGCGTTCACAGCTCTCGCCCCTCGGCGTTTATTGCTGCTTTTAAGCTAGGTTTACAGCTTTCTAGTCTGACTAAATCAATTTTGAAAGGCGATAAATCCTGGAGCTTAGCCACCGCTGTGAAGTAGTCTAAGGGCGCTAAGCCACTGACAGCTAGATCAATATCAGAGGTCGGGTGGAACAGGTTTTGCTCAATCAGAGAGCCAAAGAGCAAGACCTGGGTAGCTTGAAAATCGCACTTCAATACGGTGGCTGCCATCTCAGCGACCTGTAAGGCCAAGGTTAAACGCTCGGCGAGGCGCTGCTGAGCTTGCGCCTCGCGCTGTTGCATCGTCTGCCTGAAGCTGGCAAATTCCTCTGGGCTAATGGGTCTCATCACGCCAGATGCTCTATCTAGGAGCTATTTTAGGTCAAGGAACGCCTAAACCGCCGCCAGGAGCTGATCGACATTTTTAGCGGTTTCAAAGAAGTAGGCGGCGTTTTCCTCTGGGGTGCCGGGCAGAATTCCGTGTCCCAGGTTGAGGATGTGGCCGCGATTCCCGGCTTTTTTGATGGTGTCGAGGATGCGATCGCGAATTAGCTCCTTAGACCCAAACAGCACCGCCGGATCAACATTGCCCTGCACGCCCAGGCTGGGGCCAAGGCGGCGGCGAGCCTCGGCCATATCCACCGTCCAATCGACGCTGACGATATCTACGCCCGATTCGCCCATCAGGTCAAACACGCCAGCGCTACCGCTGATGTAGAGAATCAGCGGCGTATCGGGGTGGGTTTGCTTCACCTGCTGCACCACCCGCTGCTGATAGGGCAGGGCAAAGGTGCGGTAGTCCATCGGGCTAAGCTGACCAGCCCAGGAGTCAAACAACTGCACCACCTGGGCACCACAGTCAATCTGGTAGCGCACGTAGGCGGCAATGTTGTCGGCTAGCTTGCCCAGCAGGGTGTGGAGCATGGCGGGTTCGCTAAAGGCCATACCCTTGATATTGGTATAGCTCTTGGAGGTTTTGCCCTCAACGGCGTAGGCCGCCAGGGTCCAGGGAGAGCCCACAAAGCCCAGCACAGCGGCATCGTTGCCGACTTCCTGGCGCAGGGTTTGCAAAATGGTGCGAATGTAGGGCAGGGCCGTTTCAGGGTCTAGCTCGTGGACGGCGTCAATTTGGGCCTGGGTGCGAATCGGCGGGTCAATAATCGGCCCCTTGCTTTCCACAATGTCAAAGGGGATTCCCATCCCCGGCAGGGGCGTGAGAATATCCGAAAACATAATTACCCCATCGGGGCGAAAGGCACGCCAGGGCTGGAGAGAAATCTCAATGGCCAGGTCGGCATTTTCCGAGCGCTCCCGAAAGGAGGGGTACTTATCGCGCAGATCTCGGTACACCTTCATGTAGCGACCGGCCTGGCGCATCATCCATACGGGGGGCCGATCCAGGGCTTCGTGGCGGGCGGCGCGGAGCAAGTAAGGTACCTGATTAACTGCGGTCATTGAGGCGTCACCAAATTACAAACTGGTTTACAAGGAGCAGCGACTTAACAAGCCTGGGTTAAGGCATCTGCTAAGCCGAGATAGCCCAAGAGCTTGAACTCGCAGACTAAAGCGTAACCGTTAGCTTATCACTCTGCGATACTCTCTAATTCTTACGGAAAAAGGGATTCAGCCCTTTTTCTTCCGCAACATTTGTACACAATGTAAAGCACAGCGTAACGTGCGCGCGCTCCTCAGGAGGGGCGCACAAACTTGAGGGTGAGGCCACCCCGGTTGCCCAACTTGCCACCATTGCCCACCAGGCTAAAAAGTAAGCGGGCCGTAGGCCACGCTGGTTGGGATCTTACCCAAAAAAGCGATCGCTTCACCGTAAAATTAAAGACTGTGACTGATCTGGCGGAACGCAGACTAACTCCATGACTATTGTGACCTTTTTTGAAACCCTGGCCGGGAAGTGGTTTTCTCAGCGCACCACCCATGACCTGGTTAACCAGAGTTCTCAAGCGGGGCAGTCTAATTTGCTGATTGAGCTACTGCCCGCCACCGACGCCAGCCTAATTCAGGTATGCCAGCAGTTGGGCCATGACCCTGGGCGCATTGCCTGCGGCCTCAAGGTTAACCAAGATAGCCGTATGGATGGCGACACCCAAAACACCCAAAGCTCAACCCTGATGGTGATTCTCGATGTAGCGGATGACGGCGGTGGGGTGATGTTGCAAGTGGCCTCGTCTACCACGGCTACCCAGGGAGAGTATCGCCTCGATAATGAAGTCCTAACGCTCACCACCCAAACGGCTGACGGTTTACTAGAGGAGCGGCTTTGGTTCGTAAACCCCAACCTGCGAATGCGTACCAGCGTGTTTAAGGTGAATGGGGCCGAACACTTGGCGTCGTTTTGCTCAGAAATTCGGATGGGGCTGGCTCAGCCTGCGGCTACCTGATCACTGCCGTAACGATGGTGGTAATGGTGGCTGTGGCTAACAGGCCAAAGGCCAGATTGACCACCCACTGAGAGGCTTGTTGATAGGCCGCGAAGCGGATGTTGAGTTCTTTACTCTCTTCAGTCAACCGTTGAATAGCGGCGCTGTTTTTCTCGATGGCCTTGTTATTTTTCTCGATGGCCTCGCTGTTTTTCTCAACCAGGGCTTCAATTCGGTCTAGCCGATCAGAACTTGCGGTCATAGGTGCCTTCCCAACTCTGTCGCTGTACAGCATTCCCCTGGTATATAGATAGTATCGCCCAAAAAAATCCCCTGGTTGTAGCCAGGGGAACTGTGTTTGCTGGTGTGTTGCTCGTTGTCAAACTTTGGGAGGGTTGGTTAGTCAGCCGCTGGTGTGCTGACAGTTCCTATCGTCGCCTGAAGGCCAGACTTTAGTGGTGATGCTTATCCGCCTTGCCGGGTGATAGATTGGAGCAGTTTTGGTGATGTGGGCCTAGCCAGGCTGTGCCTTGAGACTGGCCCAGGATTGATTAAGATCACAGCAATCCCCAATCAGCACGTTAAAGAGACGGGGAAAGGCCGCAAGGACAATCTGTTGGCCCATTCCGGATAAAACTAATCTGGCGGGTTGGGGTGATCGCGGGCTGTCACCATCGATCATCACCCTTTATGATTGTTCAATCAGCGGTGGGTAACCCATCCCGTGGTCGGTACGTGAGGATAGATAGGCACTATGGCAAGATCGCAGCTTGAACCGTCGCAGGCATCGGATAGGCCAGATCGCCAATCACCAGATTGCCAGTCGCCAGATCGCCAATCTATAGACAATCCGGCTGCCGCCGCTGCTATTACGGTGCTGCCCCAGACTCATCTATCTCCTGCCCCTCGACCTCGGTGGCAGCGCTGGTTGGCGATCGCGGCTGCCCTTGGTGGCATCAGCGGTTTGGCGTGGCTGCTTTGGTGGGTCTTTCTGCGCACCCCGCCTCGCCCCTACGTGCTGGATCTTTCCCCTTCAGCCAGTCAGCTTGCCATTACCGACCAGGAAACCCCGCTGTTGAATTGGGACATCAGCCATCCCCGCCAAGTAGATAGGCTGATTTTGCGCACCTTTACCGCCGATGGTGCGCTGGTTGGCGAACCTCGCGAGTACGATTTGTCTGGGTCGTTGCCGGTAGAATTGCTGGCCTACTGCCAACAGACCCGCCAACGGTTGACCTGTCAAAATGTGCCTACTGACCTGCGCGAGCCCGGCCAGTACCGCTTTGAGATCACCTTGATGCCCCGATCGGCCCTCAATCTGGGGCCGATTCAGACCAGCAGTAGCCTGGTCAGCATCACCGATCTTCCCACTCCGGTAGCGCTGGAACTTGCGCCCCAACAGGTAATTTACTCCGAAGCGGGCACCCAGGTCACCGCTAACACCCCTAACCTGGCTCCACCCGTCACCCAGGGCGGCATCCAGGTGAGTTGGATTGTGACTAATCCAGAAGCCCTACAAGACCTGCTTCTGGTTGTTAGAGAGCCCGGTGGAACCAGCCTGGGTGGGCGGCGGTTTACCTTCCGCAATCCCCAAAACCCCAGCAAAGTGACTATTCCAGAAGAGCTAGAGTCCTTCTGTCGCCTGGCGGATGATCTAATCTGCGAGGGCGTGCCCACCGGCATGACTGAGGTCGGCAAATATCAGTTTGAGCTAACGCCCATCCCCGTGGACATGGGGGATGAGGACTTCCCTACCGCCAAGGTCAGCGAGGTGGTGGAAATTCAGCCTCGCCCGGTGCGGATTGCGGCGTTTACCATCAACGGTCGCGAGGCAGAACCCAAGTATCTGGTGCCCGTTGACCAGGGCCAGCCGCTGCCTGGTTTTCGCCTGGGTTGGCGGGTTGAGGGAGGATCTACCACCAAAGTTGAACTGCTCCCCTCCCCTGGCACCGTTGACCTGGAAGGGGTATTGCCGCTGCCGCTGCCTCCTGTGGGCACAACGACCCTGACCTTGCGAGTAACGGATGGTCAAAATCCCCCCATTATCCGCGCCGTCACCATCGAAACCTTTGACCCTACGCCCAACCCGCCAGTGGTTGTCAACCAGGGTAGCCAGGGCCAGACCGGCCAGGCCGCTCCAGGGCAATCCCAACCTGCGCCCCAACCGCCCGCTACGCCGCCCGCTAGCCGCCCCACTCGCCCCAGCAACGACCTGCCGGGCAACAGTTTGCAAGACTCTGAAGCTGAGGATGGGTCTCCCTCCAACCTGCCGGAGGATTTACGCAACCCAAATCCTCAGGATTTGGACTTAAAGTTCTAAACTCAAACCTGCGCCGGGGGGCAGCAGGAATGGGGCTCCTGAGAGAATACTTCAGCCTCCTGGCTGAGCAGAGTATGCCAGTTGAAATACCGTACCCAACTACTTCAGAGGCCACCAGGATACCTTATCGCGAGTGGCTCCGTAGACTTCCTTAAGCCCCTCTGGGTCAATGATGTGGATGCGGTCGGCAGCGGGATGATCGCCGGATTTGCTCGCCTTTACATAGCCTGCTTTAGTTAAGCCCTTGAGCACCTGCTCAACGGTGCGGTGGTTAAGCTGGCAGGCCCGAGCAATCAAATCAATGGGCAGATCAAACACATACTCCTTGGGCTTGACCTGCGCCGGGCTACTCAAGCTGCGCTCCTGGTAAATGAGCGCCCGCAATAATGCCGCAACGGCCTGGGGCGGATAGGTACTGCAATTCAGCAGATGGTATTGGAACTTCTCTCGCAGCTCAAAGAGCAGGTTGTAGCGTGTTTGAAATGTGTTGTGCTGATCATAGAGGGCGCGAACAGCCTCCAGCGGCACTTTGATGACATCAGTAGTTTTGTAAGCTTCCACCAAACTAGGAAAAGCGCGAGCCACAGAACCAAAGCCCACCGGCAAACTACGCACCCCAAAACAGCCAAAGGGATAGGTCATACCAATGATGCGATCCAGCGGCGTACTGCGGATAATGACCGGGCCACCATCGATAACAACATACAGGTGCTCTAACCAGGCATCGGGCCGAAACGCCGTGTAGATAGGCCGGTTGGAGTAAAGCTTTTCACTGATCAGTTGGTCAGGATGCAGGTAGGCACCCAATTCTTCACGCTCCAGGCCAGAAAACAGGAAGCTCTTCTCGCTCAGGGTGGTAATTGGGTCAGAGAGAACGGTCTGGCCGCTGTGCCGAGTCATAGATCTTGCCTGATGAGGGGTTGTTCCTATTCTCCCTTGAAAGTCAGGGAAATTTCATATCGCATTCAATCCGATTCCAAATGTTATGGGGCTTACCCTAGAAACCCTTCTTGCCCGTGAATGAGGGCTTAGCAAAAGCCCCTGACACCGCCAACGCCCCACCTTAGCCCAATTTCTCCCGACTCTGTTGTCTGCTGGCTTTCCCTGGGTATCACCGTCAGCCGGAACAGTATTGAGCCTAGGGAAGCCAGGGGGTTTGTGCCGCTTTAAGGCGAGCCCCTTTTGCCTGTACGTTCTGCTGGCTACGACGACTGTCATCTGGGTCAATACTTAAAAATTCTGTGAATTTCAATTGAAGTTCAAATAGAATTCACTTCGTGCCAGATATGATTGAGTGAATTTCCTATGTAAATTTACTATGAAATCTATCTTTCCAGGCTTTGGCCGACCTGTTAGAGTATCTATAACCCGGTGGTTACACCGACATTGGCTGTGGCTAGCGGGCTTTGGGCTGGCTATAAGCCTGCTGCTGGCCGTTACCCCAGCCCTGGCTCAGGCCGAACCGGCCACCGGCATTGGCTGGCAGGGTTGGCTGACCATCGGTATTACCTTAGTAGCGTTTTTGCTAAATGCCCTTACCTCCCTCTCTGCGGAGGTGATTTTTTTGGGGGCGCTGGCCATTCTTTTTTTGACCGGCGTGTTGGATACCGAGAGCGCCCTGGCTGGCTTTAGCAACCCCGGCATGATGACGGTGGGGATTCTCTACGTCGTCGTCGCCGGGCTACAGCAAACCGGCAGCCTGGATATGATTTCCCGCTCGGTTTTAGGTATGCCCAAGGGCGAAACCCGCGCCCTCCTGCGGCTAACGGTGCCGGTGGTGAGTATGAGTGCCTTCTTAAACAACACGCCCCTGGTGGCCATGTTCATTCCCGTGGTCAGCGACTGGTGCCGCAAACTGCGGGTTAGCCCCTCTAAATTTATGATTCCGCTCAGCTATGCCGCCATTATTGGGGGGATGTGCACCCTAATTGGCACCAGCACCAACCTGGTGGTGAACGGCTTGCTGATTGACACCGGCCATCCCGGGTTGAAACTCTTTGATATCACCCCTGTGGGCGCTCCCTGTGCGGTGGTAGGGCTGGTTTTACTCGTTTTTACGCAGCGGTGGCTGCTGCCTCAACGCAAACCAGCCATTACCGAAGTGGATGACCCACGGGAATACACCGTAGAAGTGGTCGTAGATGAAAACGGGGCGCTGGTAGGTAAAACGGTTGAACAAGCTGGCCTCCGCCACCTACCTGGGTTATATCTCACTGAAATTCAGCGGGATGAGCAACTATTAACGGCCATCAGCCCCCAGGAAACCCTGCGAGGCGGTGACCAGCTTGTGTTTGTGGGCATGGTCAACTCCATTGTTGACCTGAATCAAATTCGTGGCCTTAAGCCCGCTACGGATCAAGTCTTTAAGCTAGACTCACCGCGCGCCCAGCGGTGTTTGCTAGAAGCGGTGGTATCTAATACCTGCCCGGTGGCTGGGGTGACCATTCGTCAGGGGCAGTTCCGCAACCGCTACGGGGCTGTGGTGCTAGCCGTAGGTCGCAATGGCGAACGGTTACCCGGCAAAATTGGGGATATTCGCCTGCGCGCTGGGGATACCCTGCTGCTAGAGGCCCATCCCTCCTTTTTAGAAGAGCGTCGCACATCTAGAGACTTTTACCTGGTGAGTCGAGTCCCTAACTCTGACTCACCACGCCATGACAAAGCCCCCATTGCCCTGGGCATTTTGATGCTGATGGTCACTCTCGCCACCTTTGGCTGGATGGACATGCTCAACGCCGCCGTGCTGGCTGCCGTGCTGATGCTGCTAACGGGCTGCTGCTCCACTGGCCAAGCCTTCCGCAGTATTGACTGGTCGGTGCTTTTGGTGGTAGCGGCCGCACTGGGGATTGGTAAAGCACTAGACGTTACCGGGGGAGCCGCTGCCATTGCTTCAACCCTTCTGAACTTTGCTGGCGGCAACCCTTGGGTATCCCTAGCGATCATCTACGGCGTTACAACGTTTATGACCGAGGTGATTACCAACAACGCCGCCGCCGCGGTGGTCTTTCCTGTGGCTATTTCCCTTTCCCAAAGTTTGGGTGTTAGCCTCATGCCCTTTGTCATTGCGATTATGATTGGCGCGTCGGCTAGCTTTGCCACCCCCATTGGCTATCAAACTAACCTGATGGTGTACGGGCCAGGCGGCTACAAATTTACGGACTTTATGCGAGTTGGCATCCCCTTCAACCTGTTGTTTTGGGTGCTAACGGTCATCATCACGCCCATGGTGTATCCCTTTTGAAGAGGGCCTGTGCCTGAACTGGGCACCTGTTGCGTAGACGGCTTGGTCAATTTGACTCAGCCGTCTACGCCCATTTTTAGCCTCTGGCGCTCCTTATACTAATGAAGTAATGTGGGTTTTCTAATCGAGCATGGTTCAAGCAATTCCCAGTGCTGTCACCTTCAACGAGTTCCTGGAGTGGTACCCTGACCACACTGACAGCCGGTATGAGCTGCATCGCGGAGTCATTGTCGAGATGCCAAAACCCAGGGGAAAACATTCAGAGGTTGCGGGCTTTGCCAATGGCCAGTTGTTCCTGGAAATTACCCGGTTGTCGTTGCCTTACACTGTCCCAAAGGAATGTATTGTGCGCTCGGCAGATAATATATCGGGGTACGAGCCAGATGGCATAGTGCTCGACCGGGCCTCCGTAGCAAACGAGCCGCTATGGGAGAAATCCTCGGTTGTTAGCTCAGGCGCATCGGTGAAATTGATTGTTGAAGTGGTGTCTACCAATTGGCAGGATGATTACCTGCTCAAGCTAGGTGACTACGAGCAATTAGGCATTCAAGAATACTGGATTATTGACTACCTGGGGCTGGGAGGCCGACTATTTATCGGCTATCCCAAACAACCGACGCTCTCCATTTATCGCTTAATTGATGGCGAGTATGAGGTGGAACAGTTCAGGGGCAATCAGCCGATTGTGTCGCCGACGTTTCCAGAGTTAGTGTTGACGGCTGGCCAGATTTTTGCAGCAGGGGATGGTTCCTATTAATCCACCCTGATGGTTAGCGCTAGCGACGGCGCTGTTTGCTAACCATTTTGCGAGACAGGCGCAGGTTAATTTGTTCGCGTTCGGCCCAGTCTTGCAAGACGCGGAAGAAAATGTGCTTGTCTTGCCCCTGGAGTACGGCGGTTTGGTCGGCGGTTTCAATGCTGTAGGGGTAGC
>CAYUBC010000031.1:0-1194 GCA_964442885.1 uncultured bacterium
GAGCAGTCGGCGGTGGTTTGGGGGTGAATCAAAATGTCGTTGTTGAGGAAGTCGGCCTCGGTCAGGGAGTTTTTGCAGTGGGCAATGATGGTGCGAATCTTGCGGTGGGTTACTTTGCTGGAGGTCAGCGTAGCCACAATGCCGTTGCTAAACCCCAACGTTGCGGTCACATAGTCGAGGTAGCCAGAGTTAGTTACTCGCCCACCACTAGCCGTCAGCGTGGATACGGCTGACCCGGCTAATTCCAGCAGCAGGTCAATGTCGTGGATCATTAAATCCAGCACCACTGAAACATCGTTGGCCCGCTGGGAGTAAGGGCTCATGCGACGCGCTTCGAGGGCTAGTACCTCCTCGGTTTTGAGGACTTTATGCAGCTCTTGAAAGGCCGGATTAAACCGCTCAATATGCCCCACTTGCAGGATGCAGTTAGCGGCGGCTGCCGCATTGACCAGCGACTCAGCCTCGGCAATGCTGGCTGCAATGGGCTTCTCGATGAGAACATGAATCCCCGCCTGTAAACAGGCCATGCCCACCGCGTGGTGTAGACGAGTTGGCACCGCTATGCAGACGGCGTCAACATGGTCCAACAAATCTTGATAGTCTTCAAAAAAGCGAACTCGGTATTTGCCGGCGGTATCTAGCCCCCGCTCAACATTGACATCAGACACCCCCACCAGCTCTACATCTTTAAATCGACTGAGAACACGGGTATGGTGCTGGCCCATATTGCCCACACCAATGACGCCAAGGCGAATAGGATCGGGCAGATTGCGGTATAAGTTCATGTCCAGGGCAGATGACGAGATTGGATATGACACGCCTGTCCCTCCTTGTAGGGGACGAAGATACGCGATAGCGAAGCTTAAATCAGCATTTTGCGCCGTTTCTGAATGATCCGACCGAAGCCAAATCATCCAGATACTATCACAATGCTTAGACTAGTGAAGATTAGCAACGAAATTTGAAATTGCTGATGCAATGCCATGACGAGTCTCAGCTAATCTGCTAACCCCTGCCAGTTCTACCTTATCGAGGCTGGGTGAGGCGATTTGCGACGGTGTGTCAGTTTTTGGGTTGTCTTAGTTCGGGGACAATTTCCCCCTGCCGCTGAGGCTCAGACCCAACTTCTAGTTCTGGCATTAGTTCAGCCGTTAGCAGGGGTTCCAGCGTCTTAACCCGAATATCTCCTAGCTT
>CAYUBC010000031.1:1204-15264 GCA_964442885.1 uncultured bacterium
TGGGCCTTCGGTGGAGAGTACCGTCCATTCTCGGTTGGCGTAGGTGAGGCTCTCGCCCTCTGATGGAATTTTCTGCATCTGGTAAATCAAAAAGCCGCCCAGGGTTTGGTAATCCTCGCTGTAGGGCAGCTCAAGGCCAAGCCAGTCGTTCACGGTGTAGAGATCGGTCTGGGCTTTAATTTGGTAGGTTTGCTCGTCAACTTGATGAATGGGGATGTCGGTATCGCCGTCGGGCTCGTGGACTTCGCCAATAATTTCGGTGGTTAAATCGCGCAGGGTCAACAGTCCGGCGGTGCCGCCAAACTCATCCACCACCATTACCAACTCCTGCCCCGTGCGCTGCATGGTTACCAAAATTTCGTGCAGCGGGGTGTATTCTGGCACAAAGCGGGCGGGCTTGACCCAGGGCTGAATGGGGGTATCGGGGGTGATTTGCTGTTTCGCCAGGGGATGGAGGAGGTGCTTGAGATCGACCACACCCTGAATATCATCCAGGGAGTCGCCGGTGACGGGGTAGCGAGAGTGCTCGGTGGTGGAAACGGCCTCTAGCAAATCGGCAAAGGTCGCCCCCAAATCGATGGCATCAATTTGAGTGCGGGGCACCATGATCTCGCCAGCGGTGACGTCGCGAAACTCAAAAACATTGTTGAGCAGTTCCCGTTCTTCTGCTTCCAGGCCTGGTGTTTCGGTGGTGGTGCGAATAATCAGCTGAAGCTCTTCGGGGGTGAGGCGGCTGTAGCCAAACTGGTCGCTGTAGTCAATTCTCACCAGCCGCAACAACTGCCGGGTAGATTGATTCAAAATCCAAATAAATGGGCTAAACAGGCGAGCAATGGTCAGGCTGGGCGGCCCCAAAAACCGGGCTAGTTGCTCTGGATACAGCATCGCCACTGACTTGGGGCAGAGTTCGCCTAGCACAATTTGCAGGTAGGCCACCAAAAAGAACGCAATGGGAATGGCGAGGGTGTGGGCCAGTGCCTGCCCTTGCCAGTTGGGTAAAGCCGTCTGGGCTAGCCAGTAGGCCAGGATTACGGCCATGGTGCTTTCCCCTATCCAGCCCAGAGCCAGGCTAGATAGGGTAATGCCTAATTGGGTAGTTGACAACAGCCGCCCCAGGCTGCGCTGGAGCTGCTGCACGGTTTTGGCCTGGATGTCGCCCTGGGCGACGAGCTGGCTAATGCGCGATCGCCGCACCGAAACAATTGAAAACTCTGCTGCTACAAAAAAGGCATTAATGCTAATCAACAAAAACACAGCCAGGAGGCGAGAGGCAATGGCAGCGGTTGACAAAGCTTCTGGAATGACCACGCTCGGCGATAGAAGGGGGAGGTACATAGGGTGAGTAGCGATCCCAGGTTGCCTACAGCGCGATGGTGTTTGGCATGGTCACGGCCTACTGCGCCTCACCGTTAATGCGCGCTCTTACCTGTTCTAGAATCTCAGCTTCGTTGGCTAAAGTCACCTCTCCCTGGCTGTTAGCCGGGGTCTCGCGGCTAATGGGGGTGCCGCTGTTTGGTCTGGCTTCCGGCTGCCGCACGCCAGTCAAAGCCTGCCGACCCAGGGTAAACCCCCACGATGCACTCACGACGCCAGCGCCAATCATGAGGGAGAGCAAAATTAACGTAAACGCAACAGCGGGGTTCATTACAGTCTCCTTAGGAGAACCAGCCCATAGGTTGAGAGCTTATTCTAGCAACATCTTGCTTCCGCAAAGCAGTTGGTCTGGGGCCAGACAACAGTGACTGGCCAGGTTTGGAGCTTGTTTGAAAAGGGCTATCCCAGGTAGGGTTTGCCGCCAAGAAACAGCCCAGCACTAAAGCCTGGGAGATATAAGCTGACTCTACAGGTATAGCCTGGGACACGTGTTAGCGTTTCAAGCCTGGTGTTTCAAGCTTGGCGTTTCAAACAACCTCTCAGGCAGCCCTTCACCCTAACTACCTTCACCCTAAATAGAAGTTTAAAGATATCTAACGACTTTAGCGCTACCGCCTACAATAGTTAGGAAATACCAGGGTTGGCCGAGCGGATTAGGCAGCGAACTCATAATTCGCCTCAGGCAGGTTCAACTCCTGCACCCTGGATGATGACCCCGCAACCTATAGCAATCCCCCGCAGAGGTAGCACTAGGCCGCCATCTGCGGGGGATTGCCGTAGCGGTTTCCGGTCTTTAATGGATTACCAGGAAGACCCCAACCCCACAGTTCGCTTAGAACGACTCAAAAATAAATTCGCTACCTGTAGCAGGAGATTGGCGGCTAGGCATGGTCAGCAGACTAGAAGAATAAGGCGTATTTAGATCGGGCACCCGCAGAGTGGGATCCACCGTGTTTTGCAGTCGCATCAAATCTTGAAAAGCGGCTGAGGTGGCGTGGGTATCCCAGTCTAGTTCCCGCTCAGGGAAGCCAAACCCCGCAATTCGGGCCGCCTGACGGCTAATGGTGCGGTTGCTGAAGTAGTCGCCAGAGAAGGTAGACATTAGCTCGGTAAAGGCGTCGGGAATGGTTTGCGTGGTTGACCGGCTGGCCTCCTGAGCCCAACCTGCCGGGGCGGCTACCGTGGCCATAGTCAGCACCATCAGCGCCCCAGAGATATGCTTTAATCGAATGGCCATAGCTAAGCCTCCTCAATACCGTGCAGAACAATTAACCGTGCAGAAAAATCAGGCGTTAGAACGCTCCCGGCAAGGCTGGGCAAACGTTCCCAAGTCCTTTTATATCGCACCTGCTTAAAACCGGCGCATGTTTAGGAAAATCAACGGGATGAATGAACTGTGTTTAGACCTGGCAGGGTCTGAGTTAGTCACATTAGGAGCAGACCAGGTGCGATCGCACCTGCTCGAGCTGATTTGCCAGGGAGCCTACCAGGAGGGCGACTTTGTGCTGACTTCTGGGCAGCGCAGCACATACTACATCAACGGCAAGTTGGTGACGCTGCATCCCCAGGGGGCGCTGATGGTGGGGCGACTCTTGCTAGAACAACTTGCTCCAGAGGTGGTGGGGGTGGCCGGGCTAACCCTGGGAGCCGACCCAATGGTGACCGCCGTTAGCCTGGTGGGGGTCTATGCTGAGCGCCTGCTGTTTCCGCTAATCATTCGTAAAGAAGCCAAGGGCCACGGCACCAAAGCCTACATTGAAGGCGTTACGCTGCCCCCAGACAGCGTGATTACGGTGCTGGAGGATGTTGTCACCACTGGCCAGTCGGCCCTGAAAGCCGTAGACCGGCTCCAGGCTGCCGGGTACCAGGTTAACCAAATCCTGGCCCTGGTGGATCGTCAGCAGGGCGGGGCCGAACTCTACGCCGAACACGGATTAGCCTTCAGTGCCTTGTTTACCATTGGCGATATTCAGGCCCACTGGGCCAGTCGTCAGCCCTTGTGAGCATGTCCCTGTTTCGCCGTCCCGACATTGGGTTTATCCCCACGCCGCCCGATGCCGCAGCGGCGATGCTCAGCCTGGCTGAGCTGACCCCCGCCGATGTGGTCTACGACCTGGGCTGTGGCGAGGGTCGGCTGCTGGTGCAGGCGGCCCTTGCCTACGGGGCGAGCGGCGTCGGCATTGATGTCGATGCCAACTTGCTGGAACATGCCAGGGCTAAGGCTGGCGCGGCTGGCGTGGGCGATCGCCTCACCTTCGTTCAGGGTGACCTGTTCACCGCAGATCTCCATACCGCCACCGTGGTGTTGATTTACCTATTGCCCCACCTCAACCTGCGCCTGCGGCCCCACCTGCTCGCTCAGCTCCAGCCAGGCAGCCGGATTATCTCTCACCAGTTCGACATGGGCGACTGGCCGCCCGACACCATCCTTAAACTCAATCCCTCGGAAGAAGACTCTATCCTTTATCGCTGGCGCATTCCCTGAGCATCCTTACTCATTCACCCCTCACCCTTCACCCTCTACTTCTAACCCTTTACCCTTCGCCCCTCACCCCTCACCCTCCCTACTGGCCATCTCCAGCAGTTGCTCCGCTATCCTGCCCTCCACAGGCATCACCGATAGGCGATTGCCGCGCCGCACCACCCACAGGTCATCTGGCGTAAAGGTAGCCTTGAGCTGGTCAAGGGTGATGATGGTTTTGAACGTGTCTACATAGCCCACGGTCACCGTGTACCAGCGGGGGTTGTCTTTAGGAGATTTGGAGTCATAGTACTTACTGGCCTGGTCAAACTGGGTGGGATCCACTACGTTAGTGTCCACAATCTTCATCAGGCCGACAATGCCCGGCGGTTTGGTATTGGAGTGGTAGAAAAAGGCTAAATCGCCCACGGCCATGCTGGTCAAAAAGTTGCGGGCCTGGTAGTTACGGACGCCATCCCAAAGTTCTGTGGTGTCGCGTTTGAGGTCGTCGATGCTGTACACATCCGGCTCAGATTTCATCAACCAGTAGGCCATGTCCGAGGGCTGCCTCCAAAAGGGTCAGGTGAGATGGGGGGGTGGTGAGAGTAGCCTGCCGTCCGCCCGCCGTACTGTAGGTTAAGGCTATACCGAGGGCATCGGATGGCACAATCGGCAGCCGTTCGGCCCACTCAATGGCTACCAGGCCGGGGGCTGTTTCTTGCTCATCCCAGTAGCGGTCTAGATAAAGCGCATCGGCTTCGGCACTGCTCAGGCGATACAAATCAACATGGTAAAGGGGAATGCGCCCGTCTAGATACTCGTTGACCAGGGTAAAGGTAGGGCTGCTGATCGGGCCGGGGATGCCTAGGCCCGCGCCTATACCCTGCACCAGGGTTGTCTTGCCGCTGCCTAACTCGCCCGACAGCAGTAGCACAGTGGGAGCAGGCAGGTGTTGGCCCAAACGCTCCCCCAGTTGCCGGGTTGCTTGTTCATCTGGTAAATCAATGACAACGGCATGAGGATTCATTCAGCGCTTCAACCCACTAGTCTGTTGAAAGACCGCAACCAGAAACCAGTCTACATCCCCTCACCCCCATGATTATCACCGTGGCCAGCTTCAAAGGAGGCGTGGGCAAAACCACCACTGCCATCCACCTGGCTGCTTTTTTACAGGGGTATGCGGAAACCTTGTTAATTGACGCAGACCCTAACCGCTCGGCCCTGGCCTGGGCCAGCCGGGGGGAGTTGCCCTTTCAGGTGGTGGATGAGTGGCAGGCCAGCGATCTGCCCCCCGATGGCCATGTGGTGATCGATACTCAGGCGCGCCCAACGCCGGAGGATCTGGCCCTATTGGCCGCGACCTGCGACCTGCTAGTGCTGCCCACCACCCCGGATATTCTGTCCCTAGACGCCCTAGTGCTGATGGTGGAATACCTGACCCAGGCACGCATTACCACCTACCGCGTTCTGCTGACGGTGATTCCACCCCGCCCCAGCCGCGCCGGTGACGAGGTGCGGGCCATGCTCAAGACTACCGGCCTGCCCGTGTTTGAGGGGGGCATTCGGCGCTACTCGGCCTACCAAAAGGCGGCCCAGCAGGGCAAGGTAGTCTACGACGTGAGAGACCCCAAGGCTGAAATGGCCTGGCAGGACTATGAGTTTGTGGGCAAAGAGCTGATGGGGTAAGCAACTGTTTGGGCGGGAGTATGCACAACCGTTACAGTTAACCGCTACCATTAATCCTCGGTTTGCCCTCCCCAGGTTTGACAATAGTAAGGATCAACAAACGGTATGAAGTTTCAGCGCAGCACGGTGATTTTAGTCGGTGTGGCATTACTGCTGGGAGCAGGGGTGCTGATCGCCGAGTCGCAGCGAGCCAGAAATCCTGAAACCGCCGAGGTGGGAGATAGTCAGCAGCCCATTCTCGACTTTGCCGAAACTGATGTCGCCACTCTCACGGTGGAGCGGGCCGGAGAAACCCTGGTGTTTCAACGGCAAGAGGGAGATACCTGGCAGATGGTTGAGCCAGAAACCAGTCTGGCCGAACCCGGGGCAGTGGCCTTTTTGCTGAGTCGGCTTAACACCGATGCACCCCTCCAAACGGTAACAATGGGGCCAAACCAGACCGAAGAATTTGGCTTTACCACCCCCGTCGGCACGGTTACCGTAACCTTAGACGATGGGACAGAGCATGTGCTGATCCTGGGGGGGGAAGACTTCAGCGGCACTGCCAACTACGCCGTGATTAGCCCCTCTCCCTGGCCGCCGGAGCCTGATGGTGCCGAGTACTCGGTTTTAGTCGTCACCCGCGACGTGGCCAACGGCATCAACCGCCCCCTGGAGGAATGGAAAATGCCCGTGGAAGCCCCTGCTCCCGATGCTTCGGCTCCACCGGAGTCCCCAGAGGCTGACGGCTCCACCCCCGATCCATCTTCTCCTCCAACCGATGGCGAAGCGCCAGGGGCAGAGGCAGAAGACCCGGAAGCAATTCCAACCCCGGCTCCCGAGTCTGACCCTGCATCTGACGCCACCGACTGAGCCACAGCAGAATGGTAGGCTAGGCCAGGTGTAGTGTCGATGGCTTGCTATGGGTTCTCCAACTGCTGTGCTGTTGGTGTCTTGCCCCGATCAAAAGGGGCTGGTGGCGAAGATTGCCAACTTTATCTATGCCAACGGTGGCAACATTCTCCATGCTGACCAGCACCGCGACCCAGAGGCCGGGCTGTTTCTGTCACGTCTGGAGTGGGAACTAGAGGGCTTCAACCTGCCCCGCGATATTATTGGGCCGGCCTTTAACGCCATTGCGCAACCCCTGGGGGCGACCTGGCAACTCCACTTTTCTGACACCGTGCCGCGCCTTTCCATTTGGGTGAGCCATCAAGACCACTGCTTGCTCGACCTGCTCTGGCGGCACAAAGCAGGGGAATTTAAGGCCAACATTCCGCTGATTGTCAGCAACCATCCCCATCTCAACCCCATTGCCGAGCAGTTTGGCATTGACTTTTGCCATGTTCCTATGGCCAAAGACACCAAGGCCGAGGGAGAACGGCAACAACTGGCCCTGCTTAAGGACTACGACATCGACCTGGTGGTGCTGGCTAAATATATGCAGGTGCTATCATCAGATTTTCTGAGTGACTTTGACCGGGTGATTAACATCCACCACTCTTTTTTGCCCGCCTTTATGGGAGCCAACCCCTACCACCGGGCCTACCAGCGCGGGGTGAAGATTATTGGCGCTACGGCCCACTACGTCACCTCTGATTTAGACGAAGGGCCAATCATCGAACAGGATGTTGTGCGCATTAGCCACCGCGATGACGTGAAGGAACTGATTCGCAAGGGCAAGGATGTAGAACGCATTGTGCTATCCCGCGCGGTGCGGCTGCACCTGCAAAACCGCACCCTGGTCTATGGCAACCGGACTGTCGTTTTTGCCTAAACAGTATTTGCAAAACCGTTGTGCTTTTGTTCGTGCTTTGAGAAAATGCTCCATTAACGGCTAGAAAATTTCATGGTTTAGAGGCTGGCTCATGCAACTGGAAACGGTTGACTCCTCAATGATCCATGCGGTTGGATACGACCCCAAAGAACAATGCTTAGAGGTTGTCTTCAACAATGGCAAGGTCTATCAATACTTTGAGATTCCTCAGGAGATCTATGATGGACTCATGGAGGCTTCTTCAAAAGGCAGCTATATGCGCAGTTTCGTTATTGATTGTTACCCTTATCAAAAGCTTCGCAAGCAGCGTTAAGCGCTTAGCTTCTGATGCGACCTTGAAACCAGAACCGTCAAAACACCCTGAGAGATGATTTCTCCGCAACCTCAGTTCGATAGCATTTCTACAAATCTTTATGCTCAGGACTACTATACCTGGCTAACGCAGACAGCCGTATTGCTGCGCCATCAAGCCTTTAATCAGCTTGACTTAGAAAACTTGATAGAAACCATTGACGACATGGGGCGTAGTGAAAAAAGGGCGCTGGAGAGCAATCTCCGTGTTGTACTCTGGCATTTGCTGAAATGGACCTATCAGCCGCAAAGTCGTACTGGAAGCTGGCGAGGCTCCATTGCTGAACATCGGGTTCGTCTTCGTAAAGGACTTCAGGAAAGCCCAAGCTTAACGCCCTATCTGACCACAATTCTGGCTGAGACCTACGAAGATGCGGTTAAGATTGCCAGTCAGGAAACCGGGCTAGAAGCCAGCCGATTTCCCAAAACCTGCGAGTGGACGACCACTCAAATCCTGGATGAAGCCTGGTTACCCGACTGATGCTACAAGCCTGATTCTGAAAGTCACCCAGGATAGAAGTCACCTAGACGCGACAAGGGTGCTTTTGGGATTCTGGCTCCTGGTTGCCGCACCGTAGGGGTTAACCAGGTGTTGCATTGCCCTAATGGCCTAGGAGCCGAACCCCACTATCCTGGCCTAAATATTGCCGCGGCGTTTCAGGGCGGCTACCATTTGCTCGCGCACGGCCTTGGCCCACTGGTCAAACTCTACCTCAGAGCGATTAGCCCGCTTGGCGGCGGCGACTAAATTTTGTTCGTTCATAGCTCGTTGCATACCTTTGTACTCTTAATAAATCTCCACACAAACTACTATTGATTAGTCTATTGGTCATACCTTGATTATTCCCGCAGTAAATCCTTCTCCGCAACAACTTTTGGTAGAGATTTCATTACCTGGGAGGTGTATGTGAGGAGTCCTTGACCAGGGCGGATAGCGGTTATGGCAGGCGATTGGGCGGCGAGTGCTGAGCGCTAGTTGAGACAGGGCGGGTTGGCTGTGCAGGGCTGAGGCAGATAAAACTTGGCTAGTTTGCCTGGACAGGCTAACGGTTTGATGTCAGCAAATGGTCAAAGACCTGGGAAGAGAGTGTTAAATGTGGTGGCCTGTGGACAGATCAACGGCAAAATGGGCCTAACTCACTTGACGTCATTTTGGCTCGACTCCTATGCGACCGATTCGCACTTTTAACGTTACCCCTGCTCTGCCTCAGCGCCTGGAGGCCCTCCGCACCCTAGCCTATAACCTTCACTGGGATTGGGATGTTGAAACGGTGGATTTGTTTCGACGGCTGGATGCCGACCTGTGGGAGTCTAGCCGCTACAATCCAGTGCTGATGCTCGGTACGATTAGCCAGGATAGGCTGAATGAAATTGCTGAGGATGAAGGATTTCTGGCCCAGATGGATCGGGCTGCTCAGCGCCTGGAAGACTATTTGCGCGATCGCGCCTGGTACAAGAAATATCGCACTACCCCGGTGCCGGCAGAATGCTATGCCTACTTCTCCATGGAGTTTGGCCTGACCACCTGTATGCCGGTGTACTCTGGCGGCCTGGGGGTGCTGGCGGGTGACCATTTGAAATCGGCTAGCGATCTGGGCTTGCCTCTGGTTGGCGTAGGGCTGCTCTACCAAGAAGGCTACTTTGCCCAGTATTTGAACGCCGATGGCTGGCAGCAGGAGCGCTACCCCATCAATGATTTCTACAACATGCCGCTGCATCTAGAGCACGATGCCGATGGCAATGAGCTACGGATTAGCGTTGAATACCCTGGGCGCGTCGTTTATGCGCGGGTTTGGCGAGTGCAGGTGGGCACGGTGCCCCTCTATTTGCTGGACACCAACATTGAGCCTAACAGCCAGTACGACCAGGATATTTGCGATCGCCTCTACGGCGGCGATATTGACATGCGCATCCACCAGGAAATTATGCTGGGGATTGGCGGCATTCGCATGCTCAAGGCGCTGGGGCTGAGCCCCACGGCCTACCACATGAACGAAGGCCACTCGGCCTTTATGGCCCTGGAACGAATTCGCACCTTTATGGATGAAGCCGGACTGAGCTTCGCTGAAGCCCTCCAGGTGGCCCAGGCCAGCCAAATGTTTACCACCCATACCCCGGTGCCTGCGGGTATTGACCTGTTTCCGCCGGAAAAGGTACTCCACTACCTGGGCCACTACCAGCAGCGCTTTGGCGTGGGGGATGACGAGTTTCTGGCCCTGGGGCGTACCGACACGGGTGACTTTTCTGCCCCCTTTAGCATGGCGGTGCTGGCCATTAAAACCGCGACCTTTATTAATGGTGTAAGCAAACTCCATGCCGAGGTGTCGCGCGAGATGTTCAGTCGGCTTTGGGCAGGGCTACCCCTCAGCGAAGTGCCCGTCCACGCCATTACCAATGGGGTACACGCCCGCAGTTGCGTGGCCAAGTCAACCCAGGCGTTGTACGACCGCTACCTTGGCCCTAACTGGTCGCAGGCCAACCCGGGTGCTTCCCTGTGGGAGCGGGTTCACACTATTCCCGATGATGAACTGTGGCGCAACCACGAACAGTGCCGCTCGCACCTGGTGGTAACGGTGCGGGAGCGCCTGGCCAAAAGTTTGATAGAACGGGGCGGCTCGGCCCGTGAGCTAACCGAGGCTCAGGAATGTTTGGATCCCTTTGTGTTGACGGTGGGTTTTGCTCGACGGTTTGCCACCTACAAGCGCGCTACCCTGTTCCTCCACGATTTGGAACGCATCCGTAAGCTCATTAACGGTAATGGCCACGGTCGGCGGGTGCAGTTTGTGATTGCGGGCAAAGCCCACCCCAAGGACATTCCTGGCAAGGAGTTGATTCGCAGCATCATCCACTTTACCCGCGACGAAGGGCTGAGCCGCTCCATTGTATTTGTGCCCAACTACGATATTCACGTGTCTCGCGACATGGTAGCGGGCTGCGATGTCTGGCTCAACAACCCCCGCCGCCCCCGCGAAGCCAGCGGCACCAGCGGTATGAAGGCGGCCATGAACGGGCTGCCCAACCTCAGCGTGCTGGATGGCTGGTGGGATGAGGCCGACTACATCCGCACCGGCTGGCCGATTGGCCACGGCGAGGACTACGATGACCTCGACTACCAGGACGATGTGGAGGCCAACGCCCTCTACGACATTTTGGAAAAAGAGGTGGTTCCCCTCTTCTACGAGCGTGATAAGGATGAGATTCCCCGTGGCTGGGTCGCGAAGATGAAGCAGGCGATTTATCTCAATACGCCCCGCTTTAACACGGCCCGCATGGTGAAGGACTATGCCAACCACGGCTACTTTGCGGCCAGCGATCGAGCCCACACCCTGATTTCCCAAAACTATGGCCCAGGCCGAGAACTAGCCGTCTGGCAGGCGCGCCTGACCGAGCACTGGTATGACATTCGGTTTGAGGAAATTGCCATCTCCGCCACTGCCGACCTGCGGGTGAATCAGCCTTTCAAGGTCGTCGCTTGCATTCAACTGGGAGCCATTACCCCGGATGATGTGCAGGTAGAACTTTACCAGGGCACCGTGGGCGTAGACGGCGAGATTCACACCGGCTTTGCTACCCCCATGAGCTACCAGGGGCCAGACAACCAGGGCCGCAGTGTCTACGTCATTGAGGTGGAATACACGGCCAGTGGTTTGCAGGGGCTTTCCCTGAGGATTCTGCCCCAGCATCGCTACCTGAACAGCCCCTACGATCCTAAGCTGATTTTCTGGGCTAACCCTGAACAGGTGGCGATCGTATCCACCGCTACTGGGTTAGAGAAACCTGAAGTGGCTTTGGCCTGACCTACATAATTCAACAGCTATTTGAGGAATGGCAGAACCCTTTCAGGTATTGCATTACGGCTTTCATGTATAAAAGCACACTGCTAAAGACTTGAAGCCGCTGCATTCCTGGATGCGTGGTGCGTTTGGGCATTTCCTTGGTAAGGTCATGCATAATCCAGGCTAAGCGCCATCGCCGGTGGTCTTATTGTCTTTTCGTTCGGCTTTGCTGTCTTGTAGAGAAGCGCTCTTCGAGACAAAGGCGCTCGATCGCCCTACTTGTAAACCTGTATTGCGCCTGGATAAACCGATCGCCCCTTCATCGCCTCACTTCTTCCGTGGGTCTGGGTGTAGTGTTAACAATCATCCTGTAGTACGCTTGATCCAGGCGTCGAGTCACGGCTGTATGCAACGGGATTCAATTTTCTACAAACTCTTCCAGCAATCGCCCTCTCTAGTTTTTGAGCTGCTGCCTCAACCGCCTGCCAATGCCCAGTCCTACCGCTTCGACTCGGTGGCGGTAAAGGAGCCGAGGTTCGAGATCGATGGGGTGTTTTTGCCGCCTGATGGGGCAGAAGTAGGAGTGGTCTACTTCTGCGAGATTCAGTTTCAGAAAGATCAGCAACTCTACGAGCGAGTGTTTGCTGAGTCTGCCTTGTATTTCTATCGCAACCGAGAGCGCTTCAGCGATTGGCAGGCTGTTATTATCTACCCTTCTCGTGGCATCGAGCAAGACGAACTGTATCCGCATCGAGGGCTGTTGAGCAGTGAGCAGGTGCATCGGGTGTATCTCGATGAGCTAGGCGAGCTTCACTCACTGCCGTTGTGGGTTGCCGCAATGGTGTTGACGATTACCAATGAGGCAGAGGCTCCAGCAGCGGCGCGTTCCCTGCTCGCAAGAACGGAACAGGAGGATCTGAACGCTAGGGAGAGAGGCGATATCGTCGATGTAGTCACTTCTATAATGGTGTACAAATTAGCTGATTTGAGTCGAGCGGAGATTAGAGCAATGCTGGGACTGAACTTGACCGAGGAGCCACGGGCGATTCGAGAAGCCAAACAGGAGGGGCGAGAGGAAGGGCGAGAGGAAGGGCGACGGGAAGAGGCGGTGCATCTGCTACTTCGGCTGTTGACCAAGCGATTCGGCAACATTCCAGAAACCACTCGAATGACGATGGTTGCTCTACCGTTGTCTGCCCTCGAAACCTTGAGCGAGGTGCTGCTCGATTTTGCTAGCCTGGATGATTTGCAACGGTGGTTGGCGGGGGAGAGTTAGCAGCCTCTTATCATGCATAGTCCCCATTCAGTCCCAATGACCTACTAGGGGCCAGACAGCCAGGGCAGCAGCGTCTACGTCATTGAAGTGAAATACACGGTCAGTGGTTTATGGGGGCTTTCCCTGCGGATTCTGCCCCAGAATCGCTATTTGAACAGTCCCTACGATCCGAAGCTGATTTTCTGGGCTAACCCTGAACAGGTGGCGATTGTATCCGCCGCTACTGGTCTAGAAACCCCGGAGGTAGCCCTGGCCTAAGCGCCATAACTCACAGTCTCGTTGTCCCTAGCCCTGATGTCCCAAAACGTGGCAGCCAGTCCTCTCGTAGCAGTCCATAGAGCTTAATGTCGCGGTATTGCCCTGCCCTCAGGGTAAAGCGGCGACGAGTGCCTTCGTAGGTCATACCCAGTTTTTCCATCACCCGCCCAGAGGCCGGGTTGTCGCTAAAGTGGGTGGCGTTAATGCGGTTGAGTTGGAGGGTATTGAACCCAAAGGCCATGATGGCCTCTGCGGCTTCGGTGGCATAGCCCTTGCCCCAGTAGGGCTTACCAATCCAATAGCCGAGTTCGGCCTGGTTGTGGAGGCCATCTAACCCCAGACTAACGGAGCCGCAGAGGGTGTCATCCGGTTGGGTAATGGCATAATTAAGGGCAGTGTTATCTCTCCAGGCTTGAGGGCGCTGGAGGATCCACTGCTGGGCCTGATCCTCTGGATAAGGATGAGGGATAGAAAGGGTCATACCTGCCACCTCTGGCGCTCCAGCTAAGGCCGCTACGGTTGAGGCATCAGCCAGCAAAAATGGCCGCAGTACCAGTCGCTGCGTGTGGAGGATAGGTGGGTCGGTAGTGTCCACGCTAAGGTAGTCGGGGTTAGGGATGGGGCGCTAAAAGTCGAAGTAAATATAGGTCAATGTTTCGGCCGGGGCTAAGAGCCAGGCCAAAAAGCTAAACAGCGGAATCAGCAGCAGTTTTAGGGGCCAGCTTAGCTCTAGCTTGAGGCCGCGTTTGAAGAGGTAGGTGAGCGCCATTAGCCCAAACACGCCCGACAGCAATAGCAGCAGTTCTATGTAACGAAAGCCCAGGGATTCTAGATAGACCTTTTGGGCGAACTGGGGGTCGGCGGCGGTGCCCCAGAGGCGTTGCAGGGCCAGGGTAAACTGCTGCGGAGCGGGCAGCCGGAAGAAGAGCCAGCTAAAAAACACCAGACCCTGGGTGAGTGCCCAGCCCAGGAGTGTGCCTGGTAGGGTAGTCCAAAAGGTTTTGGCGTCGGGGTTTGCCTTACCCCAGGCCTGACTAAGGCGATGGGCAACCAGCCCGGCCCCGTGGAGCGCGCCCCAAATTAAAAACCCCCAGTCGTTGCCGTGCCAAATGCCAGCGATCA
>CAYUBC010000032.1:0-15167 GCA_964442885.1 uncultured bacterium
CAGTCTCTACTGCTGTTGATGGCGCGGGATGGCCGCATTCAGGCCGCCCTGAACTGGCTAATTGGCAGCTTTAACGGGCGCGGCTGGACGGAAATTCGCCTGGTTGGCCCTGGGCTAGTGGTGGCTCTGGTTGCCGGTTGTTTACTGGCCCGTCAGGTGAACTTGCTTAACCTGGGCGATGACCTGGCGGTGGGGTTGGGTACGTCGCTGGTGCGATCGCGCCTACTCATTGGTGCCGCCGCCACCTTTCTAGCCGCCGGAGCCGCTAGCATTGCCGGGCTGGTGGGGTTTGTCGGGCTAATTGTGCCCCACGGCGTCCGTCTGCTGGTGGGCACTGACTATCGGCTGGTGCTGCCCTTTTCGGCCCTGGGAGGGGCGCTGGTGCTATCAGCGGCAGACCTGGCCGCCCGCTCCGGGCCAATGGAGTTGCCGGTTGGCATTGTGACCGCCTTTTTAGGTGCGCCCGTGTTTATCTGGCTGCTGTACCGGCGCAATGCCGTTGCTGGAGGTTGATGCCATGCCCCTAGCGGCCCAAAATCTCTCTGGCGGCTACGACCAGCGCCCAATTGTGCGCCATATCAACCTGGCGGTAGAGGCCGAGGAATGGCTTTGTTTAGTAGGCGCTAACGGCTCCGGCAAGTCTACACTGCTGCGGTTGTTGAGCCGCATCCTCAAGCCCCAGGGCGGTGTGGTTATGCTGGCCGGACAGGATATCCATCGCCTATCCCCCACAGCAATTGCGCAGAAACTCGCCCTTTTGCCCCAGCAGCAAACCCTGCCCGAAGGCTTAACGGTGGAGCAACTGGTGAGCCTGGGGCGATCGCCCCATCAACCCTGGTGGCAGTGGGATCTCGATGCGGAAGGTCGTCAGCGGGTGGCCCAAGCCCTGGCCTGGACGGAGATTGCCCACTATCGCCAGCGTCCGGTGGCCGAACTCTCTGGCGGCGAACGTCAGCGAGCGTTTTTGGCCCTGGCCCTGGCGCAGAATCCCCAGGTTCTCTTGCTGGATGAACCGACGACCTTCCTCGACATCCACTACCAGCTTCAGCTTTTGGAACTGCTGAAGCGGCTAAACCGCGAGCAGGGGCTATCTATCATCACGGTGCTGCACGATATCAACCTGGCGGCGCGGTATTGCGATCGCATAGCTCTGCTCCGGCAGGGCTATCTCTGGGCCATTGACACCCCCAACCAGGTGCTGACCCCCGCCAACCTGCGGGAGGTGTTTCAGGTGGAGGTCGAGATTGTATCTACTCCTTTTGGTCAGCAAGTTTTCCCCATTGCGGCCAGCCCACTTGATGTGGCGACTCCTTCCTAATCCCTTTCTGGGAGGGGCGATTGGGGATTTTGGATTCCCCTCCTGGGAGGGGTAGGGGTGGGTTAAGGAGTTTGGATTGGGATGCACAGGGGTGGGGCATTCCCAGGAAGGGATGAAATAGATTTCTAGTTTTTGTTGTTCTACCAGGCACACGGAGATGTTTAATCCATTTTTATTGAGAATTTTTCTTGTCTTATCCTCATCACTATTGGGTTTAGGAAGTTTTATCGCTGCCCAGGCCGCCCAAGATTCCCAGAGCTCGATGGTATTTTTATCTGAAAACCCTAGAAATTTTGAGGAATCGAGTTCTAATTCTGATTCACCAGAGGTTTTTGACGATTTTGAAGAATTAAACCTCAGTGATGGCACACCAGTAGCTCAAATAGCTGAAAATCCTGATGGTCATTTAGAGAATTCTAATAGGTCTGATTCCTATCAGGTACAGTCTCAGGCAGCTAGTCCCCTACCGCTTTCCCAGATAGACCCTGTGGTTACTACCAGTGAGGCGCTGAAATTACCTGCTCCAGAGGATGCCGCCAGGGAAACCACGGCCCCACCAGCAGAGACCCTGGCTCAAGATAGCTCACCGGCCCCAGCGGAAAATCCGGCGGATCTCAACGTAGAAGTGACTGACGATGGCACCCTGCGAATTACCGTCACCGGCACTCGCACGCCTCGCGAGGTGGATAATCTACCCGCCACCGTCACCGTCTTTGACCTGGATGACTTCAACTTCAACCAAATCCAAAACCTGCAAGATTTGCTGCGCTACGAGCCTGGTGTTACCGTGCGGGATGACCCCCGCTTTGGTCTGCAAGATGTCAACATTCGCGGTATTGAGGGCAATCGCGTGCTGTTTCAGCTCGACGGCATTCGCCTGCCAGAGCGGTTTGAGTTTGGCCCCTTCAACCTGGGTCGGGGCGAGTATGTTGACTTCAATACCCTGCAAGCGGTAGAAGTGCTGCGCGGCCCCGCCTCTACCCTTTACGGCAGCGATGCCCTCGGCGGTGTGGTGACGTTCCGCTCCCTTAAGCCCAGCGATTTGCTAGGGCCAACGGATGTCTACGGCGGGGATGCCTTCACCACCTACCTGAGCGAAAACGGCGGGTTTGGCAGCGCCGTGCGCACGGCGGCCCGGTTTGGCCCGGTGGAGGGGGTGTTTGTCTACAGCCGCCGCGATGGCCGCCAAACCAGCGTGCGGGCCGACCCCGCCCTGATCAACCCCCAAGACAGCAACGGCAACACGTTTTTTGGCAACCTGGTCTACACCCTTAACGACACCAGCCGCCTCAGCCTGATTGCCGAAGACGTTAGTCGGGATACGCGCACCACCACGGTCTCGGCTAACCTCGACCCCATCACCCAGAGCTTTGTGGAAGATATTCTGATTGACCGCACCCGCTTCAGCCTGGCCTACGAATTTGACGATGAAACCAGCCCGTCCTTCCTGCAATTTGCCCGCGCCCAGATTTTCTACCAGGACTCGACTGAAACCGAGCGCAACTTCGAGAACCGCCTGGCCGCTGGGGTGCCTGTCTTTCGCGACACCACAAACCGCTTTGTGGCCGACAGCTACGGCGGTGACGTGCAGTTCCGCAGCGATTTCTTTACCGGCGATGTGTTTCACCAGTTGACCTACGGGATAGACGTGTCGAACACGTTTAACGCCAGGCCGCGAGATCGCGTGCAAACCAACCTGGTGACTGGCGTTGCCACCCGCAACATTCCTCCCGATATCTTTCCCGTTAAGGATTTCCCCGACGGCAATACCCTGCGTCTGGGGGCTTATGTGCAAGACGAAATCGCAATTGGCCCGGTGGATATCATCGCGGGTCTCCGGTTTGACTACTACAGCCTCAGCACCTTTCCCGATGCTGACTTTAACCGCAACGGGGCGCAGTCGGCTAACCTCAACGCTTCGGCCCTTTCTCCTCGGCTTGCGGCGCTTTACCGCATTACGCCAGAACTCTCTGTTTACGGCCAGTACGCCAGGGGTTTTCGGGCTCCCCTTTACAGCGAAATCAACAGCGGCTTTACGAACACGGCGGGGCGTTTCTTCAAGTACGAAACTATCTCCAACCCAGACCTTCAGCCCGAAACCAGCAACAGCTTTGAGGCTGGGGTGCGGGCCAACTATCCCCAGTTCGACCTGCGGTTAACGGGCTTTTACAATACCTACAACAACTTCATTGAAACCTTTCAGGCGGCTGGCACTCGCTGTTTGGTAAATGCAACGCCCTGCCCCCAGGGTGGCCCAGCGGGCACTCAGGTGGTAAACATCTTTCAAACCCAGAACATTGCTAACGCCCGCATCTTTGGGGTGGAGGCCGGTGGGGAATATCGCTTTAACCCCAGCGGTGAGGGCTTTAGCCTGCTGGCCAGTCTGGCCTGGGCTCAAGGGGATGACTTAACTCGCCGCGTACCTCTCGCTACCATCAACCCCATTACGGCAGTGGCCGGCCTTCGTTACCGTGGCCCTGACGACCAGTGGCGGGCTGAACTGCTCAGTACCTTTGTGGGTACGGCTAGAGTTGCCGACGATGCCACCACTTTTGTGCCAGGGGCCTACGTGGTGTTCGATTTAATCGGCAGCTATCAAATTACCCCTGGTCTGGGCCTTAACCTGGGCATCTACAACCTGCTGAATGCCCGCTACTTTAACTACTCTGATGTGCGCAACCAACCCGCTGATGACCCCACAGTCAACCGCCTCTCCCAACCCGGAACCAACGTTCGGATAGGGGTAAGCTACAACTTCTAACCCCACTCTCTAAAAGGGGGCGCTGGAGCAATACCCGCCATCCCCCCATCTCCCATCTCCCATCCCCCCATCCCCATGAAACCTCTCTCCCTCCTTCCCCTCCTCCTTTTCCTCGCCTCCTGTGCTAGCCAACCGTCTTCTTCCACGGCTCCCTCCAGCGATGAGTCAGCTAGTGCGCCCGATACCACCGAGCGCATTATTGCCCTCACCTCCCTCAGTGCTGACCTGGTACACACGCTGGATGCCGACGCCCTGGTGGGCATTCCCGGTAGTTCTTTACTGCGCGAGGATGCCCGATTTGATGACCTCCCGACCGTTAGTGAAGAACGGACTGAGCCGGATTTGGAGAAAATTGTGTCTCTGGAACCTGACCTGGTGATTGGCGCGGCGGGGTTTCACGATCGCGCCCTGCAACGCCTGAAGGAGTTGGGGACTCCTACCCTCACCACCGAGGTCAACAGTTGGGAGGATTTGCGAGCGTTGACCCAGCAACTGGCCGCCACCGTGGAGGCTGACCCCCAACCTCTGCTGGAGCGCTACGAGGCTTGCCTGGCCCAAGCCCCTGGCGATAGCCCGTCTACCCTGGTGTTAGTCAGCCGCCAGCCATTGCTTAGCCCCAACAAAACTAGCTGGGCGGGGGACTTTTTGACCCAGTTTAATGTCAATAACGTCGCCGCTGAGCTACAGGGCCAAAGCCCCTTTGATGGTTACATCACCCTACCGGAAGACAAGGTGCTTGCCGCTAATCCTGATGTTTTATTAGTGGTTGATGCCGGGGAAAATCTTTTGGAGCAGCTCAAGGGCGAGGCCTTTTGGGGCCAGCTTAAGGCTACTCAGCAAGGTCAAGTCCATAGCTTGAATTACTTTGGCCTGGTCAACCCCGGCAGCGTGGCCAGCATTGAACAAACCTGCACCCAACTCGGTGATTTGTTTAACTAACCCAACCGCCCTCCCCTGTTGTGCGGCTCTTCTCCGTAGGCGAAGTACGGTTCTGGCTTAGGTTGATACCTCCCTGGCCTCTAATCTGTGCCGGCCATTAGCAGGTCAAAACCGTAGTCCATATAGGTGGCATCGGGCATGAGGGTGCCCAGGAGATTGGCCCCAGTCAAATCGGCCTCTGTGAGGTCGGCCCCGCGCAGGTCGGCCCCGCGCAAATTGGCGTAGCTGAGGTTGGCCCCCCGCAAATTAGCCCGCTTCAGGATAGCCCCGCGCAGATCGCTGCCATTCAGGGCGGTTTCAATTAGTTTGGCATCACTGAGGTTGGTGCCCGTGAGTTTAGACCCCGACAGCATGACCCGGTTAAGCTGGGCCGCGGAGAGGTCAGCCCGTAAAAAGTCAGTGCCGATTAGGTTGGCGCGATTGAGCCGACACTGCCGCAGAGAGGTGCGAATAAAAACCGCTCCTGGCAAGAAGGCTCCAGACAGGTTAGAGCCCTGCAAATCGCATTCCACCAGTTCAATAAAGGGCAATTTAACGCCCTTGAGGGAAAGATAGCGTAGGCTCAGTTGCTCGAATTGAAATTGCCCGTGGTCGTAGCGGTTAAGCAACTCAGTTCCTGACAAGCGAACGGCGGGGGGCATGGTTCTAAATCCAAACATGGCTCACAGCCCTTTAGTCAACCACCAGCCTGGTCAGCAGCGGGGGGCTAACTTGACAGTTTGCAAAGCGGTTGTAAAATTTCACGCTCTGCGATGGAGAGTTAATGAAGCCACCCTAAAGCCGTTGAGGTTGCGCTTCAGAACAGCTACTGATGGTCAATTTTGTAGATGACGATACCCTTCCTTTACAATAAAGGCTATAGCCCTAGCTGAAGGTTAATCTATTCTTAAGGCTTTCATCAAAAGCCTGGGGACGTTTACAGGAACTTCACAATCAAGAGCTAGCGTTTTCAAGCTAGTAAGGTAGGTGGATCGCCATGAACCCTTTATTTCTAGGCGATGGGCTGCACCTCACACAGCAGGGAAATGCGGTACTTTTCGAGCCTAGTTCAGTTCTGCTCTAGGTTTTCAATGGAGCCTTCAAGCTGACGCAGGTCATCTAGCGATCGCTCCATATCCTGGATTAACGCTTCTATAACCTGATCTTGTTCAGCCTGACGCTGCTGAATTAGCTCTGTCACAACGCTCAGGCAAGCATCCATACCAGCCGCAAATTCGTAGCGGGTGACGGCATTCTCGCCCCGAAAGGTGCCATCGGGATAGCCACCAACACAGCCGTAGACCCCGGCTAAATTTAACAATGCCTGGTAGGCCCAGTGGTCGGTTGGTACATCGGTAAAGGGGAGCACGAGGGTTTCTTGGCCGCCCTGGGCGACCGGGGCGGCAGTGCCCCCAGCGGGGGTGGGCTCAATGCTGCCGTCAAAGGTAATGGGTTCAGCCTGAACCGCCTCTACTCCAATCAACCCAGCGCCTAGGCCCAACACCATAGCCGAGCTAAGCCTGATTACCCGGTTCAACGTCATGGCCAATCTCTTCCCTACTAAGCTACTGGTCTTATTCTGGCAAATTAAGGACTGAGCCTGGTGGCCCGTCAAGGTTAACTGAACAGGCGGGGATAAATCCGCAGGGCGGCCAGGCGGGCCATCACTACCATCCATCCCAGCAGCCAGAGCAGGGATAGGGGCCACCAGGGCACCAGGCCCAGGGGCCAGCGCAGTAAATCGACCAGGGAGGCCAGGGGCAGCAGTCCGGCAAAACTGGCCAGCAGCGGCGGCAGGGTTTCGCGGGGAAAGTAGGTGCCGGTCAGGGTAAACATGGGGATGATGATTAGAAAAATCGGCACGTTGACTTGATCAACCTTGTTAACCACCCCTGCGACCAGCAGGCCAAAGGCCCCAAATAGCAAACTACCCAGCGCAATCAGCGGCAGAGACAGCACCAGACTGGAGAAGTCGTAAAGATTGGCCAGAACGGCCACCAGGCCAGTGAGAATGCCCGCGATCGCTCCCTTGGTGGCCGCCCAAAACCAGTCTCCCAGGAACACGTCTGTGTAGCTCAAAGGCGCTGTCAAAAGGGCTTGCCAGGTTTTTTGAAAGTTCAGCCGAATAAAGCTACTGTAGGCTCCTTCAAAAAAAGACTGAAACAGCACGCCAATGGCAATCATCCCCGGGGCCAAAAATTGGGGATAGGGCACAGGCTGGCCCAGGTGCAGCACCTCCCCGACCAGGGGCGTCAGGCCGTAGCCAAAGGCCAGCAGATAGACGATGGGTTCTGAAATGGGGGGCAGGCAATTGACCAACCAGGTGCTGCGATAGACCTGAAAATGCCGCCACCAAACGGAATAGACCCCCCACGGGGTTGCGGAGATGGGTTTCATTCCAACAGGCTCCCGGTGAGTCGTAGAAACACATCTTCCAGGTTAGCTTGCCGTCGCAGTAGGCGCTTGGGGTGGTGGGTTTCAATCTGGCTCCAGAGGGCTTCTGGGTCTGCATCGGGCAGGGTAACCAGATGCCCACTGCCAAAGGCTCGATACCAGGCTCCGTAGCGGCTGGCGAGATCTTTGAGCAGGTCTCCTGCTACCCCTTCGACCTCGGCCACCTCACGGCCAATGACGCGAGCAATCAAGTCGGTGGGGGTGCCCTCGTCGATGACTTTGCCCTGCTGGAGGAGAAGCAGGCGATCGCACAGTCGCTGGGCCTCATCCATGTAGTGGGTGGTGAGCAAAATGCCGCAGCCGTTGGCCTTGAGGTGCAGCACCAGCCGCCAAAATTCCTGCCGGGCATCGGGATCGAGGCCGGTGGTGGGTTCATCCAAAAACACTACCTGGGGATGGTTTAGCAAGGCCCGCGCCAGCACCAGCCGCCGCTTCATGCCGCCAGAGAGTTCATCCACCTGGGCCGTGGCCCGATCTTCTAAATTCACCAGAGCCAGCAATTCTCCGGCTCGCTGCCTGGCGGCTTGGCCCGTAATGCGGTAATGGTGGGCAAAGTGGGTGAGGTTGTTGAAGACCGTGAAGTCTGGATCGAGGTTGTCGTCCTGAGTGACAATGCCCATCTGGGCGCGGGCCTGGGCTCCCTGGGCCGGAATTTGCCAGGGGCCAAACTGCACAAACCCCCGCGTGGGGATGACCGTACCAAACAACATGCCCACAGTAGTGGTTTTGCCCGCCCCGTTTGGCCCTAGCAGACCAACAATTTCCCCAGGCTGTAGGGAAAAGCTAACGCCCTGCACCACAGCCACATCGCCGTACTGCTTCCAAAGGTCGTAGGCCGTGAGGCCCGGAGCTTCCGTCATGCTGAATAACGCTTATTCATCCAGACCACGATACAGGTCGGCCATGGCAAAGTCTAGCCCAAGGCTGTTTAGCTCAACCCGCTGCCCCGCTGTGTAGACAGCGGTTTCCCAGGTGTTGCCGATGCGACGCCGACACTCCACCTGCTGTTGATCTTGACAGATCAGCAGATACTCTTCCAGCGACTCTATAGCCTGATAATCGCTAAATTTTTCGCCTCGGTCAAAGACTTCTGTGCTGGGTGAGATCACCTCGGCAATTAGCTTTGGGTAGCGCTTGATGTAGCGATCGCTGCGGTCACGAGGGTCGCAGGTGACAAAGGCATCCGGGTAGTATATAGAACTCGTCGAGATAGTTAACTTTGACATTACCGGAGTAGAACCGGCAGTCAGTAAGGCTGCCCAGGTGGTCGTCAATTAGCTTGAGGAGGTTGAAGGTAAGGCGATCGTGGTTATCTGTGCCCCCCGCCATGGCATAGACCAAGCCCTGGCGATATTCATGGCGAATGTCGCTCTGGCGTTCGATATCGAGATATTCTGCCGGGCTAATGTAGTTGGGAACGGCGATCATGGGGGTGGCCTCGATCAATTAGGTTATGGGGCGAGTACTACCAAACATTTGAAAAAATTGATGGAAACATCGACTGAGTGCTGCAAATTACCCCCTTGGCAACCAATCATTCATACATAATTCAAACTTGGCGAGATTGTTTAGCCCGTTTTAGCACCTCTGATTCATCTAAAGGGTTAGCCGGATGGTAAGACAGACACAACGGTGCTGTGATCTTGATTGGAGGATTGATGGCTTCAGAGGCTGCGTAAAATTGTCCCCGCTCTAGCTGGGCAATATCGTTTCCGTGGCCGCCGCGCTGCCGTAGTTGATCTTGTACCACTTGGATTGCCGCCGGAGAATTGGCTCGGCCATAGAACTGGGTCGAGCAGTTGGCAATGACATTGTGATCAATGCTTTTGGGTGCCTGGGTTGCAAAGATCAAGCCAAGCCCATATTTTCGGGCTTGGGCTGCAAGACGGTTTAGGCTAGATTTGCAAGGGGTAGAGCCAGTTGCGGGCACAAAGTCTTTAGCTTCATCAATCACCAGCAGCCCTCGTAAAGGCTGCCCAGCCGGAGCCGGATTCTTCTTAATCCAGGTAAACAGGGTCATCGCTAGCTGATTAAGAAACTGCTGCTGCTGGGGCAGTCCCGGTAGGCCAACAAAGTTAAGAACCGACAACCGAGTTTTAGCAGATGATCTGTGCACACCCAGCAAAATGGAAGGATCTAGCGTAGTCCCCTGCTGGCGCAGCAGCGGATTAGTAGCCATTTCAGCGCGGAGCAAATCAGCCATTTCCTTAGCACGTTGTTCGGCCCTGTCAATATTGCCGGTGGCCTCTGCAGGGAGATCACTCAAAAACTCGGCAAAGCTTTCCAGCTTGCCGCCGCCAAGGCTAGCAAAATGCTCCAGGGCGTTTCTGAGAATTCCTTGCTTGATTCTTGCTGCTGCTGCCCGGCCTGGTGCCACTACATCTTGCAGGCTGTCGCAGGCCATGTCGATCGCCTGGTTGAGTTCATCAGCATTTCCTTTCAGAGCTGCAAAATCAGGCAGCGGGCTAAAGTTGACGGCATTACCAGCTTCTCGGCCTGGGGTCCACACCACCACATCGACCGACTGGTGATACTGCCGAGCCTTGGCGCGATCTCTCTCATCCCATGCCTCAGGCTTTTCTGGCCAGGCATCTCCCATGCGGGCTAAGTCGTTGGCCCCATCAATGACGATGGCCGGAATGTTTTGCAGGACAGCTTCTTCGACCAAACGGCGTACCAAAACGGTTTTACCGGCTCCGCTCCCGGCTAAGACAACGGTGTGCTTCGTTAGCGCATCTAGGGGAATCGAGATAGTTTCCTCCCGTTGCCCTATCTGCCGCTGACCAATTGGTAAGCCAGCAATGGTAGGAGGGTGAAGGGTAGGGGTATCACTAGGTGGTTTTACGACGGGTTGATTACCTCTGTTCAGTGTTCCGGTTTGAGCACCAGGTTGACTACCCGTAGGCTGAGCCCTGGGGCTGAGCATTTTCCCAGTTTTTGCAGCCTCATCAGAAGCCTTTTCAACAGCCGCATCATCAAACAGCCAGGTGACGCTAGCTTGAAAACATGGCAACTGGGATACAGGGCGGCGCTGGCGCAGCCATAGCCCAAAATTCTCGCTTTGCTGGATCTGGTTGAGCGCCCCCAGTATGCGCAACTCAGCTTCTGAGAGATACACCATTAATCCGCTCGCTGCGGTGAATTGATGCGTCAGTGCTTGAGTCGCCGCTCCGCCAGGCAAGTCACCCATACGAACAATAATCAATCTCCGAAAGCTGAGAGCATGGTCAATGCCCGCTGTAGTCATGGCTGTTTTGAGTCGCGCCCGGTAGGCGGCATGGTGAGAGCGCATCAGCGCCCGCAAGGACAGATGCTTCTCGCGATCGCCTTGCTCTCGATAAATTAACCGCACCCTGGCATGGAGCTGAGGATAGTTTCTCCCACCAGGAAAGTTAATGTCCACAGCAGTATCAACAGCATCTAGGGTAGGGTTTTCAAGTACCAGACATTTTCCAGCAGTCTGCAACCACTGGCCCAAAATGCTGTCTTCCTGAGCTTCATCCAGGGCCGGGGCAATGTCAACTTGTCGCTGAGCGGCAGCAAACGCCTGATCCAGAGTCGGAAAGTCAGGCGGTACTAGCGGCTTAATAGCGCCTTCACTAAAGGAAGTCAGCTCTGTGATGTCTTGTTCATTTAGGCATTTTTGGCGATGGTGATCACAGCGTTGGAGAATCTGCCGTGCTGACTTGCCCTTCTGGGCCGCATCAGCTAGGAAATCATTGTGAAATGGCCAAGTGGGGTAAGGGGGTTTAACCCCCTTTTCTTGGTAATGAGGCTGAATCCGCTCAACGATCAGTTGTGCTGCTAGATTTTGTTGACTAATAGGCATTAGCACTACTTCATCCCTGAAGCGATCTCTGAAGGATTGCACAACCTCACGGATTAAAATTTCCCACGTTTTGCGCAGGCAAGAAATGACTGTAAGGGTGCGGCACGTTTTATCTCGTAGGGCCATCAACCCTCCGCCGATGCCCTCAATGATAGCCTTGGAGACCTGCTGCTCCTGGGAGCCTGCATCAGCCACAACTCCCCTTGCATAGTGATGCTGGGCAACAATGGCATCGAGCTGATCTAAAGCCAAAATCCAGGGGGAGTACAGGCTAAGTAACCAGGAGAGTCCCTCAACTATTTCGATCAGATTAGGCTGTGATGCCCGCCTAAATCTGAATTCTTGTTGTGCTGCGGCATCAATTTCTAGACCACTCAGCCAAGAGTAGCCAACATCTGAAAAGCTAAAGTTTTCAGAATTCAAAAGCACCAGAGCCCGAACAACATCCTGAAAGCGAACCGCAAAATTAGGATACTCTCGGTTAAGAACTCTCAGAATAGCCAGTATCCCATTGTTTAGCCCTTTTGCTGACAGCCTGGCCATCTGCTGGGCCGTCACTTCACTGTGCCCGGTTAACTTAATTAAGTGCTGCACCACTTTCTGGAGTTGAAATTGAGGGACTCCATCCTCACTATCTTCTCGCAGAGAACTCACATAGCCTTGAAGAACTGTTTCCCAAAAATTTCGAACATCGGTCATATCGACCAGAATAAAGCCAATATCATAGGCCGCTGCCTGCTGACGAACAGCAGACAATAAGTGAGTTTTCCCAACTCCAGGGGAGCCGCCAACGACATAACCCAAGGGAGAGTTAACACTATTAGACTGCTTCAGCTCTAAGGCAGCATCCAGAATTTGCTTACGCTCACGCTCATGCAATTGAGGAACATCAAAACTAGGAGCCAGCCAAATTTTTTTGATCTGAGTAGTCCAGTTGAAATCAACATTTTCTAGAGCAATTAAGGCTGAATTTAGGTCTTCCATAGCATTATGATTTAATGTAGACAAAATATCGCTTGTCGCCATCTCCCATATCAATAGCGGCTGCCTCGTCTTCTAATCCAATTTCTTCAGGATCCTCCATCGGCATCAGTGATAAAGCCCCGGCCTGCTGCATGGTCAGCAGCACTTCATTAAGCTGTGCAGCAGGCATTGCGTTCAGCCGTTGGCGTAGCTTGGCAAGCCGCACTGCAAAGCCAGATGATGCTTGGCTGATGTCCGCATAGGCCTGTCGAAGCCTTTCCTCAGGAGAATAATCTTTAAGCGTCGAAGGCGGATTAAGAAATTCAGCTAGGGAAATATGGCGCAATCTCAAAAATATTCCTAGCTTCTCCAGCAGCACTTGAAATGTTGGAATGGCCGTGGTCGCTTGACTAGGAAACTTGGCGGTGAAATTGTCAGATTGTAAGCGAGCAGCAACCCAATCCCAAGCTTTGTCTTCTAGCACTACATAGGAAGCCCTACCTCGCTTTTCCAGTCGAATTAGCCCGGCATCAACCAGTTTATTGCGCTCTATTGGTGTAATGCCGGGCTTCAGTTGCGACATCATTGGCTCATCCCCTGTAATCAGGAGACTCCAGATCACCAAATCTAGCTTGGGCGTTAATTCAACAGTCACAGGGGTACCTCACGGGTAAGATAACGCTGGGCACGACGAAACTGCACCACGTCGCGAATCTTTTCTACCGCAACTTCGACATCATTAACCACTTCATCATGGGGCAACCGTAGCACGATGTAGTCGCTGATCAGCAGTTCATAGTCACGCTGGCGATCTTGGGCAAAACCAAACCGATTACCGTGGTAGCGATAGCCATCTATTTCGACAATTAGCCGCCCCTCTGACCATAGCAAATCGACCAGGTAGGTTTGGCTACGTATTGTCTTAACCAGCTGATTGAAACTAAACAACTGACTCAACTCTGCATCTTGAGCCAACCGTTGAGCTAACTTTTGCTCTCCCGGACTGAACGGATGGGGTCTGCCGTGGATGGGGAACACCACATGTTTGGCTTCATCTCCAGTAACTGGACGAGAACCAGTGGGTAGACATGGAAGTGCCTCAGCTCCGTACAAGACTGAGTCCAAGGCTGCCGCCTGGGACAGAGACTGAGGTAGCCAGAGGGCGACACGGGCACGCGAATGAGTCGCAATCCATTGCGTAGCCCTAGCCAACGCCAACAATCGGTGGTCTGGGGGATGAGGTTCAGTTAAGGCCAAAATCAGACTAATTCCATTGGGGTCAATGGCCAGGGCCAGTTGGGAGAGTTGAAGGGCATGGGGAAATGTTGCTAAAGGCTGGTTTTTACCCTGCTGTCGAGCTTGAACTACGGCCTTGAGCCAAGGCAAGGACACTCCAGCTTCGTGCCCCTGCCAGTCCATACACCGATAGCCATTGAGAATAGCCGCTTCTGTAGTAAATTCCTCAGCAAATAAATTGTCCTGGCCGTACCAGCTTGGCCAAAGCCCATAGGCTATGTTGGTTAGGGTTTCTAGGATGCTCTGGATAATGCCATCGTGTTCAGGTAGCTGCTCCCAACTATGGAAAACCACCCGTGAGGTACTAGCAACACTCTCAGCCAGGGCCATCTGTGACCATGTTTCAGGGCTACCATCCCACAAGAACGTCTGAACCTGTCCTGGCTGAATAGTTAACCTCTCACTTAGCACAGCAGTATATGAAGATAGGCTTATCAGATGAGACTTGAATCGACAGGGATATATCTCTAGGTTGCCCTAACTTTTTCTAAGATCTACGTGTAAACACGGAACCACTTCAAGGATGACCATCAAACTCTGGACTTGTTTTAGTCTAGATCGAGTAGGTGATTTTTTCTGCTGCAGGTTGCCTGATCGCGCCTCTTACATGTCCCAGCTTAAGACTGCCGAGCTACCTGCTTTATGTGCTGCGAAGTCCGCAAGCCTTTTCAGGCTATCTGGTGCTAACTGAGACAGATCTAACTAACCACCCAAACTTGCCGAATTGTCCTGATGAGCTTGGTTAGAGGCGAAGTATGAATCGGTAGATGCACCCTGATTAATTCCCTGGCCCTTGGGCTGGGGAATTTTTTTAGGTACAGTTACTCAACCTTGGTAGCCTTGCACAGTCAACATAACCACCACGCTGGCTCAAGGATGGCAGGTTAAGACAGGTTGCATTCGGCAGATTTAGGCCGTTAGCCTTGTCATACTGACTATGAAAACCTGGCACCCAAACCAGCACGCTTGGCCTGGGTATGCCTTCTGAAGCCATGTTTAGGTGGAGGGTGACCGATGTTTCACCGGATTATTGCGGCCTTAGACCGTGACTCAGCCGTAGCCGACCAGGTCTTAGCCGAGGCGATGACCGTAGCCCAGGCCAGCCACGCCACTCTCAACCTTGTCCATGTGCTGTCTCCCCTCAAAAGCGGCTACCCTGACCCAGCCTACATGACCGTTGACGGCGCTATCAGCACCCTCAATCTCCAAAATCTAGAGGTTTACCTGGCTAACTGGGAGGAACTGCGCCAGAGCAGTTTAGACAGCCTGGCGGCCCAGTCCACCCAGTCCCAGGCCGCTGGCCTAACCACAGAAGTAACCCAGCGAATTGGCGACCCAGGCCGGGAAATTTGCACCCTGGCTAAAGACTGGCAGGCTGACCTGGTGGTTTTGGGCCGACGCGGAATGACGGGGCTGGGTGAGCTTTTGCTGGGTAGCGTCAGTAGTTTTGTCATGCATCGGGCACCCTGCTCGGTGCTGATTGTGCAGGGCAACGCCCTTGGCCCAGCAGAGCCAAAGCCTTAGGTAATGCTATCTGGCTCGACCTGGGAGATCGCAACTACACTACCCCTGTGCAGCCATGCGTTCTTTCATGCGATCGCGAAAGGCCGCTTCGGCGGCGGAGGCGG
>CAYUBC010000033.1:0-14636 GCA_964442885.1 uncultured bacterium
TTCACCCACTTCAGCACATCGTCGGTGTCGGTGCCGGTGGCAATGTCGCGCACGTGCCACTCGACCCAGTCTGACCCAGCAGTGGAAAGACCGTAGGCCAGGTAGGCTCCATTTTCGCTAACGGCCATGCCGCTGAGGGCAATGGTGCCATCCTCCGAGAGGGTGTTGGGATCCAGCAGGATGGTCGGTTCGGCCTCCAGGCTGGGCAGCGTGTAGAGCACGCTCTGGTTTTGCAGGCCATCGTTTTTGAAGTAAAAATATCGTCCGCCGCGCTTAAAGGGGGTGCTGTAGCGTTCGTAGTTCCACAACTGGGTCAGCCGGTGTTGAATCGCCTGCCGACCGGGGAGATCCGTGAGATACCCTTCCGTGACTTGGTTTTGGGCCTCAATCCACCCACGGCTGGCGGCAGATTGCGGATCCTCAAGCCAGCGGTAGGGGTCGGGCACGGCGATACCGTGGTAGACATCAACCTGGTCGTGTTGCGGACTGTGGGGGTAAGTCAGCGGCAAAGAACTCATAGGACGACGGCATACTCCTGGGGACACTAGTACCCTAGCAGGGATCTGCGGCTCGCTGGGTAGGCCGACGGTAATTCCCAGCGGGAGACCTGGGTGATGGTAGGGCGTCATTTATGGTTAACTTTAGTAAAGTTTAGAGGCCAAAATTACGCGCCCAAGCTATTAGTTTGTGGTTTCTGTTGCTCCAGTCCATCTATCTATAAGGGGAACATGGCCCTTTTATGACGGTGTGCTGGTCAACCCTTCTCCTCTCACCTGGCCTATGACTCTTCGCATCCTCTACTCCCTTACCACTACGGCGGCGGCGGTGGCTCTGATGGGCCTGGCTCCAGCCCTGGGGCAGATCGCCCCCACGCCGACCCAGGGCACTCCAGCGGCGACTCCCATTAGCCCTGCACCAACCTACATCCTCATCCATGTCAGCGCGGCGGCTGGCAGTGATACTAGCGGCGATGGCAGTCAACTGCGGCCCTACCAAACCATTACCCGTGCCCTGCAGGACGCGGCGGTTAACTCCATTATTGTGCTGGCCGCCGGGGAGTACAGCGAAGCCTCTGGAGAGCGGTTTCCCATCCAGCTCAAGGCCGGTGTGACGGTGCAGGGAGCGCCAGGGGTGGGGCCAGGGCAAACGGTGATTCGCGGCAGCGGTATTGTCTCCAGCCCCACGGAGGGATTGCTGCACGCCACGGTGGTGGGGGTAGATGGAGCCGGGCTGGGCCATGTGACCGTGACCAACACCAGCACCGCTGGCTATGGATTGGTGATTGAGGCAGGTCGTCCCGTGATTCGCCAGAACATCTTCCTGGGCAGCGGTTACGGCGGTGTGTACGTGGGCGGCCAAAGTGCCCCGGTGATTGAAGGGAACCAGTTCCGGCAAAACGGGGTGGTGGGACTGGCGATCGCGGGCCAGTCTACCGCCGAGGTGCGCAGCAACCGCTTTGAGCAGACCGGCACTGGCATTCGAGTCGCGCCGGGAGCCCAGCCCCAGATTGTTAACAACCAAATTTTGCAGAACCAGGAGGGCATTGTGCTGGACGGCAGCGCCCAACCCCGCCTGCAAGATAACGTGATTGCTCAGAACCGCCGCAATGGGGTGGTTGAGTTTCAAACCGCCGCCAAGGCAGACCCGGCAGTCCACAGCGCTGCAATGGCTCCACCGGCAGCCCTCCAGCCTGGTGTTCCTGGGAGCGTTGATTCGGGGAGCTTTGAAGTCGTAGCGGTGCAATCGCGTCCAGCGCCTGGGGCTCCTGTAACGGCGGAACCAGCCGTAGCCAACGCCTCGCTGGAGGATGTAATTCCGCCGCCGCCGACCCGCTCGGCTAGTCCAGTTAATCGCACTCCTGCCGCCACGAGCGAGGCTCAGATCGTCCCAATTTCCGCCCCTGCCCCTGCCTCGGTACAGACTATTGCCACCCCGCTACCCCCAGCCGTGGCAACGACCCCGGCGACTCCCGCCCTGGTGGCAGAACCACCCCAACAGCAACCCGCCGAGCCCATGCCAGAGTCCCTGCCACTGGCCCAGTTTAGAACCGTTGAACCGGCTGAGACAGCGGCCCCTAGCCCAGCCAGCCTGACCACCGAGCCCCCTGTGGTTGCGGCGGCGATCGCCACCCCTGAGCCGGTGGCTGAGAACTCGATCCCTGAAGCGGTAGAAACTCCTGAAGCGGTAGAAACCCCCGCAGTGGTGGAAGTCGCCGTCATGGCTCCTCGCCCTGCCGCCTCACCCGCCGCTCAGCCCGAACCGCCTCAAACCCCGCCTGCCCAGACAGCCGTTGGTGGACAAACCTCGCCATCAACACCCTCGGCCTCGGCCCTGGCCACGGCGCGGGAACGTGTGCGCCGAATTCGTCAAGGGGCTACACCTTCACCCACCGCTGCGGCCAACCCATCGGCTGAAACGGGTGCGGCGGTTCCGCTCCAGGTGATTCCACCGCCTGTAGCAACCCTGGCCAGCTCAGCGGCACCACCCAGAACAGACTCTACTCAGACCGCTGGGTCGCCCAGCCGTTCTACCCCATCAACTGCGGCAAGCTCCTCATCGAGCACGGGCTTAGCCGTTTTACAGGTGCCCGCTGCTAATATTCCTCTGGGCAGCGGCGGAGCTTCTATTCCTAACCTCACCGCTGGCCCTGGTAGCGCGTCCCTCCCCACGGGAGAGATGCCGCCGCCGCCCCCTTCCCATGCTGCCATGCTGGGACTGGTGTACCGCGTGTTTGTGCCCGCCGCCGATGCCGCCACCCAAGCCCAGATTAGAGCCGTCGTGGGGGATGCCTTTCGGGTCAACCTGAATGGGCAAACCATGATGCAGGTCGGAGCCTACGCTGACCAGGCCACCGCCGAAGCCAAGGCCGCCGAAATGCTGGCCCAGGGCTTTGACGCTCGCATTCAACGCAACCCATAATCTTGGACAACCGTACGGGCGCATAGCCGTGCGCCCGTACGATCAAGGCGCATAGCCGTGCGCCCCTCGTCAACCCTCCGCAAACTTGAGCTTTCTCAGCTCCCGCCGTTGATTGGCCTGCCAGATCTCGCCACTGTAGACTTCCAGGCAGGTCAGCCACTGGCCTTCGCAGGCGGCGGTGTCCAGACAAATGGCGTGGCCCAGGTTAACGGGTTGGCCCGTGCGCTGGGGGGTATGCCCGCAAATCATAATCTTGCCAGAGCGGTGGGGTTGAGGTTGACCAAATTTATCCCAAAAAAGAGCCGTGTCTGGTTGCTCAAAGAGGGGTTTGTCGGCCTGGAGGTTGGCATGGACGAAGATATGCTGCGGGGTGGTAAACCAATTCAGGCAGTGATGCTGAACAAACTGCCAGTGCGGTTCGGGGATAGCGGCTAAACCCTGGCTGACGGAGGGCTCAGCCGCAGCCGGCTCGGCATAGGAGGCCAGCGTGTGCCGATCTACCAGCACTTCTTCCCCTTGTTGGGGGCACTTGAGCTGGCCGGCCCGGAGCAGCTTAAGCTCATGGTTGCCCCGCAGCGGTACCAGCACCCCGTGGTCGAACAGTTGCATCAGCCGCTCCAAAACGGCATGGCTGGCTGGCCCTTTGTTGATGTAGTCCCCCAGGGTGACGACGCGATCGCCAGGCCGCAACGAAATGGCGGACAGGATTGTGTCCAGAGCGATCGCACAGCCGTGAATATCCCCAATGGCAAAGAGACGCATCTGGCTAGACCGGCAACCTATAGCGCTGACTAAATACCTTCCAGATATGCTGGATCCAATCCACCACTCACTATAGTGGATGAATAGAGCTATCTAGATGATCTCCAGGTTAATAAAGATGATCATTAGATTAAAATCTGAGCCGTGCTAACCGATGTCAACCCCGACTTTGGCCAGGTCTACGCCTGTGCACAGCAAGCATTTAACTTCTCTCAAAAGCGCTCAATGGCCTTAATTTCCTGGTATTTCTCATGCTAGAAGAAGGGCCTGAAGAAGCGGCAACTTTGCTCCAACCGGATACCGCTAACGCCCTAAATGATTTGTCTCTGGGAGGCCTCCCTGTGGCACTTTCTTAATGTCTTCTTAATTCTGCGGCCAGAATTTCAGCTATGTCTATCGGACGCATTGCCCATGGCTAGAAGGGGCCAGGTTCAGGCCTTGGTAAGGTCACTTCCGGAAGGTCTAATCAATAGTAGATACGGCTAGACTTAGTAAGGCGTTAGCGCTTCACCCATGCTCAAACGCTCAAATGAATGCGTTGATAATCTGTTCTTTACCTGGTCAAGGTAAATAGATTATGAAGCATCCTGTTCTTAGGAATACATACTCCTCTCGACCCCTCCTAGGGGACGAGCTTATGTGATATATGTATCACGGGAACTGACTTGTGGCAGTCATCGTTGTCTTTGGTCTGGGTGCAATGTTTTCTAGCCTTAGCTAGGTGGATGATGCCTTGGATTGTGGGTGCGTTTCTTGTCCGGGTCAGTTGCATCTCTGGTAGCTCAATGTAGAGAGAACTTTTCTTGTAGTTATTTGACTTGGTTGCGAAACTATGGTTTACAAACTTCCCACTCTAAAATTCGGTCTGGGGCTGGCTGCTTCTCTGGCCCTGACGGCAGGTCTGGTTGCCTGCGGCGGCGGCACCACCACTACGGATGGCACCGCTACGGATGGTGCCGCCACCGATGGCGCTGCTTCTGGAGAAGCCATTTCTCTGGGTGGCAACGTGGCTTTAACTGGGGCTGGGGCGTCTTTCCCCGCTCCTCTGTATCAGAACTGGTTCATCACCCTGAACCAGGAAGTGCCTGAATTACAGGTTAACTACCAGTCTGTTGGTAGCGGCGCTGGGGTAGAGCAGTTCCTGGCCGAAACCGTAGACTTCGGGGCTAGCGACACTGGCATGAAGGAAGAGGAGATCTCCCAGGCTACGCGGGGCGCTATTCTGCTGCCGATGACCGCTGGTAGCATTGTGTTTGCCTACAACGTGCCTGGGGTTGAGAGCCTCAAGCTCAGCCGCGACGCCTACTCTGGGATTACGCGAGGCACCGTCCAAAATTGGAATGATCCCGTCATCGCTGAAGCTAACCCCGGCGTTACCCTGCCTGACCTGCCCATTACCTTCGTTCACCGCTCCGATGGTAGCGGTACCACGGGGGTATTTACCAAGAACATGGTGGCCATCTCCCCTGAGTTTGAAACCGAAGTGGGTGAAGGTAAGAGCGTAGAGTGGCCCAAGACTGGTAACTTTGTGGGTGCTAAGGGCAACGAAGGCGTAACCGCCCAGATTCAGCAAACCGAAGGCGCGATTGGCTACGTTGAGTACGGCTACGCCACTCAAAACAACATCCCCTTCGCTGAGTTGGAAAATAAGGCGGGTAACTTCGTTATGGCTGGTGCTGACACCGCAGCGGCTACCCTGGCCAACGTAGAACTGCCCGACAACCTGCTGGCCTTTGTGGTGGATGACGATGGCCCCGACTCCTACCCCTTTGTGACCTACACCTGGCTGATGATCTACGAGGAATATTCCGATCCTAAGAAAGCCCAGGCTGTAGAAGTCATGGTTGAGTATGGCCTCAACCAGGGTCAGGAAGTAGCCGATTCCCTCGGTTATGTTCCTCTGCCTAAGAACGTCCGTGAGCGCGTGGCCGCTGCCGCTGACGTAATTAGCCCCGACTACACCATCACCGTGAAGTAGGGTCTATTAACATCAGGGAAGTTAGCTAAGGCTGGCTTCCCTGATTCTGGTTTAGTTTGAAGCACATTACAGGAGAGCGCGCTGTGACTGCTGGTAATTTACCCTCTGCACCCACATCACGTACTCGCTCAGGCGGCGAGAAGGTGTTCGACAAATCCTTTGAATTGGTGGCGCTTGGTCTGGCCTTATTTATTCTGCTCATCCTAGTCGCCATTGGTCTGTTGATTTTCTTCCAGGCTCTTCCAGCGATGCAGCGGTTTGGCCTTAGCTTTTTGTGGACTAGTGCCTGGAACCCCGTGGAAGGGCGAGAAGCCTTCGGGGTGTTGCCGATGATTTATGGCACCCTGCTGACGGCAGCCATTGCCCTGCTGATTTCGGTGCCCCTGGGTTTAGGTACCGCTATTTTCCTCAGCGAGAACTTCATTCCGCTCAAGATTCGTGAATCCCTGGTGTTTATGGTGGAGCTCCTCGCGGCCATTCCCAGTGTGGTCTTCGGTCTTTGGGGTATTTTTGTGGTGATTCCAGCTCTGAAGTGGTTTCTGGGCCTGTTCGGGATTCCCTTTATTGGGCCCAGTGTGCTGTCGGCTTCTCTGGTGCTCTCCATCATGATCTTGCCCATTATTACCGCTATTGCCCGTGATTCTCTGGCCGCACTCCCTCCAGAACTGCGCCAGGGCTCCTACGGGTTGGGCGCAACGCGCTGGGGCACCATCTTTCGGGTGCTTGTGCCTGGGGCAATTTCCGGCATTGTGGGCGGCATCATGCTGGCCTTGGGTCGGGCGATGGGCGAAACCATGGCGGTAACCATGCTGATTGGTAACGCCAACGTCATTAACCCGTCTATCCTACAGCCCGGTAACACCATTGCCTCGCTGCTGGCCAACCAGTTTGCCGAAGCTAAGGGCATTCAGGTCTCAGCGCTGATGTATGCCGCCTTTGTGCTGGTAATTTTGACCCTGATTGTGAACATCTTGGCTGACTGGATTGTGCGTAAGCTGCAAGCCAAGTACTAGGTGACGAGGATTTGAGAAGCGAGAAGTGAGCGAATTATGACAACTTTCCCTGGGTCTCCCGCTGAAACGTTTAACGATCAGAGTCTAAAGGTCAACAAATCTGACCCGCGTAATCTTTTCAACACCGTCATGACGGGGTTGGCTGGCCTGTGCATCTTCCTGGCCATCATTCCCCTGGTTTTAGTACTTTTCTATGTAACGGTTAACGGCATCAACCGCCTCGATCTGGCTTTGTTTACTCAGTTGCCGCCGCCACCGGGCTTAGATGGTGGTGGTGTGGCCAACGCCATTTTGGGGACGTTTATTGTCGTTGGTATTGCCACGCTCTTAGCGGTGCCCATCGGCGTTATGTGTGCCGTTTGGCTGGCTGAGTTTGGCGGTGATGAAACCTCTATTGATGAGTGGGTGCGCTTTGGCGTCAATATTCTAGCTGGTGTGCCTTCCATTATTGCCGGGGTATTTATCTACGGTTTAATGGTGCGCCCCGGTCTACCGGGATATTCAGCCCTGGCGGGTGGTGTAGCGGTTGGCTTGTTGATGTTGCCGACGATTATTCGTACCACCGATGAAGCCCTACAGATTGTTCCTCAGGATATGCGTTGGGCCGCCCTTGGGGTGGGTGCTTCCAAAGCTCAGACGACAGTTCAGGTAGTTTTGCCCGCTGCTCTAACGTCTATTATCACTGGGGTGACACTGGCCCTCGCCCGTGCTGCCGGTGAAACGGCTCCGCTAATTTTTACGGCGCTGTTCTCCCCCTTCTGGCCCAATGGGGTCATGAACCCCATTGCTACCCTGGCGGTGCTAGTGTTTAACTTTGCGACATTGCCTTTCCGGCCTCAGCAAGAGTTAGCCTGGGCCGCGTCGCTAATTCTGGTGTTGCTGGTGTTAATTACTAGCATCACTGCTCGGACTGTGACTCGGAAGAAGAAGTACTAGACTTAAGCTAAGCATTTTGGGGAGCCTGAGGAATGGTTAACACTGCGCCAATGAACAGCACCGCTACAGATGTAGTGCTCCGTGCTAAGGACTGCGATATTTACTACGGCTCCTATCGGGCCGTGCGGGATGTCTCCATTGATATTCCTAAAAACAAGGTGACGGCGTTTATCGGGCCGTCGGGTTGCGGTAAGAGTACCGTTCTACGCTGCTTTAACCGCCTCAACGACCTGATTGAGATCTTCCGCCTGAAGGGCACCATGACCTACCACGGTCAGGATCTCTACGCCCCCGATGTAGACCCCGTTGAAGTGCGCCGTCGCATTGGCATGGTGTTTCAACGCCCTAACCCCTTCCCCAAAACCATCTACGACAACATTGCCTACGGCCCCCGCACCATTAAATATCAGGGAGATATGGATGAGTTGGTGGAAACCTCTCTGCGCCGGGCCGCCTTCTGGGATGAGGTAAAGGACAAGCTCCAGGAAAGTGGTTTCTCCCTCTCTGGGGGTCAGCAGCAGCGCCTCTGCATTGCCCGCACCATTGCGGTGCAGCCTGAGGTAGTGTTGATGGATGAACCTTGCTCCGCCCTCGACCCTATCTCTACCCTCAAAGTAGAAGATCTAATGAAGGAGCTCACCCAGGACTACACCATCATCATCGTTACCCACAATATGCAGCAGGCCACCCGGGTGGCGGACTACACCGCTTTCTTCAACGCTGAAGTGGTTGAAGGTGCGGGCGGCAAGGTGGGCTATCTGGCGGAGTTTGATGATACTCAAAAGATCTTCAGCGACCCATCGCAACAAGAAACCCGCGACTACGTGACTGGCCGATTCGGTTAAGGCACCAAGTTGCAGTGAATTAAATACCTGTAATGTTCTAAAGTCGCACTCAGTGGGCGACTTTTTTTGCCAAATTTCTAATTTTTGCCAAATTTTTAGGGCCATAACCTGAGGCATAGCCCTGGCTCATCTGGCCGCCACTGGGCTACTGGGGCAGGTTGCGCTGAGCTGAGCTGGGCTCCACCTCAGCGACCGGAATAGCTGCACTACGGGCTTGATAATGTCGCTCGGCCTCGGCCTCTAGTGTGCGTTGCAGTTGCACAATTTGAGGCCCGTCTACACTCACGATACAGGTACGGCCCATCGCCCCTAAGTTAGGGTCAGGGGCATTACCGGCATCGGCTTCGCAAACATAAACGCCCAGCAGCCGAGCGCTGTAGCCATTGCTCTGCAAAAACCGTATTTGATAGCCAAACTCCTGGGCAGAGGTGCCAAATTTGCTAACCACCCCATAGCGCTCTGCGGCTGACAGCGCCCGCCAGAACTGAGGGCTAATCGTGACATCTATAATCCGCGTGGTAGTGCCGTCAACGGTATAGCCAATCCAGTCGTCCACTAGCCGGTGCCCACCCAACCGAGAGGGGATGGAGTCTCGGTTCCACCACATGGACGGTAGAGTCATTTCCTCAGAAGAGGGTTGAGTGTGGTGGGTTAGCGAACCTGGCTGCACCTGAGCGTTAAACCGGTCTCGCTCAGAGCGTGTGTCAGTGGGAAAGGTGAGCAGATGGCAGGCGGTTTCAGACAGTTGCTCTGTGGTGCGTGGCAGGTAGCTTTGTAAAGGCTGCTCCGTGCAAAACAACGAGGTTTCTGGCTGCAATGGCGCATCCAGGTCTGCCGGGGCAGCCTCTTGAGCCATATCGGCCAGAGGCATGGCCCAGGTTACCCCAGACCCACTACCGACAGTCAGCCCAGTGACTAGCCCTACCCCCAAAGACCAGACTAGATAAGCAGAGCGATTAGCCATCAAATGCTGGCCCCCTGAGCGTCTACGGCCCTGGCTACTTCGCGGCCCGTGGGACAGTTGAGGCTGAATGTCAGGCGTTGTCATGGCTTTACCCCGTACCTAGAGGTGAGTTGTGAAGAAGTGATCTATAACTGGCCTAGATCCATAACCGATGCGTTGCCTTACCTAGGGCTGTCGCAGAATGAGGCCTGCCCGATGGCGATGGTGCATCTGCAGAGGCCGCCCTGCTACCTGTTCTACTATCCCCAGGACGTGCTCTGGCCGCAGCAAGTTTCCGTCGTTGCGGCAACTGCCAACCACCTGTAGGATGGCTTCCTGCTCTCCCAACCGTAACTCAGGAATAGCTGGGAGTTGCCCACTATCCTCCACTAGAGCCAAATGGAAAAGCTGGTTTCGCAGGTTTACCACCTGGGTAGCGCCGGATTTAGTGGTCTTCTCCCATGGTAGCTCAGTCTGATTTAGAAGGGCGGTAATCCAGCCTTGCCAGTCGGGTTGTGTCAGGCCAACCTCCTCTGGGCCTAGGCGCAGGTAGTATTCTGCCTGTTCCAGGAGCTTGGTGGCGGAGGGGGTATCCAGGGACACTTCCATGGCCGAGTAGAGGGGAATTTCTGGGGGCAGTTGTGCCGCTAGGCGCTGGTGGAAGTCATCGGGAGCGATCGCCGCTTTTAGCTCAAAGTCAATTACCTCACCGGTGCTAGTGGCCCCCAGGGGCAGGGCGTTAGCCGGGGAAATCCGCGGGCCAGGATGAAACCCACCGGTAAAGGAAATGGGTAAACTGGCTCGACGCAGGGCGCGATCCAGCAGCCGCACCAGATCCAGGTGGCCAATCAGCGCCATGCTGCCCAGCTTGCCCAGGGTGACTCGCAGGCGTTGAACTCTGGCCTGGTCAGGCTTACCATGCCCCACAAAAACTGGAATTGGCGGCGGCGGCACCACGACGTTATGGCCAAAATCAGGCCCACACACCCCGCAGTGGGAGCAGCCCTCAAAGGAGCAGTCGGGCACCGTAGCCGCCTCCAGGGCGCGGCGCAGGTCTTGCTTCAGCCAGGCTTTGTCGATGCCGGTATCTAAATGATCCCAGGGCAAGGGAGCATCCAGGCTGGCCTCGCTGGCGGACTGCTCCTGACCTAACTCACTATCCTGGGGGATTAGATTCCATTCCCCCGCCGCCACCTGACGATACTTCCAGCTTAGCCCTGCTTCTTGAATCGCCTGAGTCCAGGCATTGTGGGCGGTGTCCAGGCTTTCCCACCAGGCATCCATGCCAGCCCCCAGTTCCCAGGCGCGGCGCACCACAGGGGCCAGGCGGCGATCGCCCCGCCCCACAAAGTCCTCCATCGCCGAGATCCGCACATCGGTAAAGTTCACCTTGGCCCAGCGCAGGGTCTTAAACTCGGCCTGCAAAAGCGCCTGCTTTCGCTTAAATTCCTCCGTGGATACCGAGTGCCACTGAAACGGGGTGTGGGGCTTTGGGGTGAAGTTAGAGATGGTGATATTAAACGACAGCGCCTTGCGCCCCTGAATATAACAGGCTTGCCGCAGCCAGCGCACCGTTTCGGCAATGCCCACCACATCGATATCAGTTTCACCGGGCAGGCCAATCATAAAGTAGAGCTTGACTCGATCCCACCCCTGCTCGTGGGCGGTTTTAACCCCCTGCAAGAGTTCTTCGTTGGTCAACCCTTTGTTGATGATGTCGCGCAGGCGCTGGGTGCCAGCTTCAGGCGCAAAGGTCAGGCCAGTCAGGCGAGTGCCACCAATAATATGGGCAATGTTTTCATCAAAGCGGTCTACTCGCTGACTGGGCAGCGACAGGGAAATATTCTCGTCCTTAAGACGATTTTTGATTTCGACCCCCACCGCAGGCAGGGCCAGATAGTCGGAGCAACTCAGGGAAAGGAGAGAAAATTCGTTGTAGCCGGTCTTGCGCATGCCGGTTTCAATTGCCTCAATGACGGCTTCTGGCTCCACATCACGGGCTGGGCGGGTCAGCATACCGGGTTGGCAAAAGCGGCAGCCGCGAGTGCAGCCCCGGCGAATTTCCACCGTCAGGCGGTCGTGCACGGTTTCCACGTAGGGCACTAGGCCCATGGCGTAGGCTGGAATAGGAGTCGCCACCCGGCGCAAAATGCGCGGCGGCACATCAGGCCGATTGGGGTGCACCGAGCCATCCGCCGCCATGTCGTAAAAGCGAGGCACATAGACCCCCGGCACCTGGGCCAGATCCAGCAGCAGCGCTTCCCGGCTCAGGCCAGCCGCTTTCCCTTCCTCCAGCACCAGGCCAATTTCCGGCAGTAGCTCTTCCCCATCCCCCAGCGCAATAAAGTCGAAGAAATCGGCGTAGGGTTCAGGGTTAGAGGTGGCGGTTTGCCCTCCGGCGAAGATCAAAGGCCAGCTCGTTACCAAGCCATCCCCATCGGCCTGGCTACGCTCCTGCCAGGTGAGGGGAATGCCAGCCAGGGAGAGCATCTCCAGAATATTGGTAGCTCCCAGTTCGTAGCTGAGGCTAAAGCCGAGAATGTCGAAGTCGGTTAAGGGGCGCTGAGATTCAACGGCAAATAGCGGAGTTTGAGTGGCCTTGAGCTTGGCGGCCAGATCGGCGGCGGGCAGGTAGGCGCGATCGCACAACTGCCGGGGCTGGGCATTGAGAATGCTGTAGAGGATGATGTGCCCTAGGTTAGACGCCCCCACTTCGTAGATTTCTGGGTAGGTCAACACCCAGCGCACGGCAGCTTCATTCCAGGGCTTGTGGACGGCTCCCAGTTCATTCCCCAGATAGCGACCAGGTTTGTTAATATCCGACGTCAGCAATGTATCAATAGCTACAGGCACGGTGAGTCACCCCAGGCAATAACAGAGCCCTACAGTTTCCTTCACTATAGCGGGCCAGTCGCTACTCTTAATCAATCGCCAGGGTTTGGCAACGACCCAACCAACAAAACCCCCTGGTGGAGCAACATCCACCAGGGGGTTATGGTAAGAGCCAAAGGATCCGCCTTAGGTCAATGACCTAGGCCGCCATCGGAAAAGGCACGTCCTCAATCATCTCAAAGGCCCGATCTAGCTGGGTCAATTCAAAAATAATGCGAATGGTAGGTGGCACCGAGCAAAGGCAAAGACGCTTGCGAAGTTGGCGGGCCTGCTTAAGAGCCGACACTAGGGAGATCAGACCAGCGCTGTCTAAAGACTCTACGTTGCTCATGTCTACCACCAAGCCCGACGATGCCTCAGATTGGATACTTTTCATCAGAGAAAGCTGAAAATCTTGAGCATTAGAGGCATTGAGTGACCCCTCGGCCCGAACAATAGCCATAGATTTAGTCATAGTCTGCATACCCGATAAACTCCTGCTCGTCCTAGGAATGTTAAGCGTTGTAGATGAAAATCTTGACACTAACGAAGGTAAGCGCCTTTTGGTTAGGATGCCAACCCCGTAGCCTGAGGTTAGCCGTATCTTGATATAGGTTTAGACCGTATCAATTGAACAGCTCCGTGAATTTACTGAAGATAGCTAGAAACCCGCCAGGAAATTGTGATTTAAGTCACGATATTTTGAAATCACCGTCATGGGATTTGGAGAAGACCATCACCTTGGCCAAGGGCTCAAGCCGCCACAATGAAATGACCTCAGTAAATGTTCGTAGCCCAGGTAATGCCCCATGAGTCAACCCTTCTCGATCCGACGACTGGTAGAAAAAGCACTCCACAGTAAATGCCTGACCCCCGATATTGAGCAGGGCATCAACTCAGAACTCGCTCGCCTTGGGTATTTGCCCATTGGTGATGAAGAAGCCCTAGAACTCCTCATGAGCGAGATGGACGCTGGGCGTATTCATCTGGTTCCGAGCCTTTAGGGGTGCCTTCAACCTGGTAGTAGGACCAGGGGCTGGCCAACTGGCGGAGTTATATGTAAGTCACCATAGTAGATACACGCGATTCTCCAATGACAGTCCGGAAAACCCTAAGCAACCGTCCTATCTTTACAGAAAGTTTACAAAAATAGGCCGGATTGTGAGGAGCCTGGTGCAGGGGGAATGTCCGTTAGGGCGATGACGGGATAGAGGCTGGCCCGGAGCCTTCTGCCCTGGCTTGCCAGAGACAGTCTATGAACTGACGAAGGCTCACCACCGGATCCGGTGCTTGGGTTGAGCTTTCCCCTGGAGCCGTGGCCAGGAGTGTGACAACGTCCGTATCTAGGGCTGGATAAACCTGAGCCAGGGGCCAAATCAGGTCAGGCATTCTGATATCGCTGTCGGGGGAGTTGTGATCGGGTTGTCCCAGCGTCGGCTGAATCGTTAGCACCTGGTTAGGCATGACCAGCCAGAGCGGCCGAATCCAGCAGCGCTGGCGCTCGGCCAAAACCTGAATCACTTCGCCGTAGAGCCTGGCCTGTTGACAGGTCAGGTAAATAATTTGTCGGGGGGCCAGGGTAGGCTTGGTCATAGTTAACTATTGGGATCCAGTTGGCAGGCGTAGGTATAGGCAGTGGCTGAGCCAGGGGTTTCCCAGGATGTAAATCTTCATGGTAACGAAGTTATTCATTAGGTTTAGCTGCGCTACTTGGTACGGAATCGGCTTAACTCTGCGTAACGTTTTATGATGATGGTAGTAAGTGAAATGGGTTCCGGTCATGCTCACGGCTACCGGACTATGCCCTGAGTAACAGTTAGTTCTGGGAAAATGAGGTGTAGCTGTGTCGGTTGAGACGATTGAGCGAAGTTCGACTTCCACAATTCGCAAGCCAGCTCCCCGGTATCGGGTTTTGCTTCACAATGACGACTTCAACTCCATGGAATATGTCGTGGAGTCGTTGCTGAAGGTAGTGCCGAGCTTAACTATGCCCCAGGCTGTAGATATTATGATGCAGGCCCACACCGCTGGCGTGGCCCTGGTGATTACCTGTGCCCTAGAGCACGCTGAATTCTACAGCGAGGGGCTCTGTAATCTGGGCTTAACCAGCACCATTGAACCCGATGAGTAAGGGCTGAGGCATTATCATTAACGGGTTTGGCCCCCTATGGTTTGGCTACGATTGGCACAGCAGTCGCCCCTGGTTCGGATGGTGGTGTTTGTGGCCGGAGCGGTAATGCTCTGGCTACCGTTGGCCTGGCCCTTGTATCGGCTGTCGAATCAAGGCCGTTTGCCAGGCGGCGATTTAATGCCGACAGCGTTACTGTACGGCGTTTTTTTGCTGCTGCTGCCCCAGTGGCAATGGCGGG
>CAYUBC010000034.1:0-7928 GCA_964442885.1 uncultured bacterium
GATGCACCCTACGAAAGCTGCTTGTTCATCCCTCTGCCTTCATCCTTCTGCCTTCATCCTTCATCCTTCATCCTTCATCCATGCCCCTGCTGCTGCCATTGCGCCAGGTCGGCGGGGGTGTTCAGGTTGGTCAGCCAGGCATCTTCCACGGCGGGAATTGGCGCGACCGCCTGCTCAGCCAGCCAGCCCTGAAAGGAGCGACCGCCAGCGGCCAGGTAGGGTTGCCAGCTCTGCACACACCGGGGCCGATAGAAGCCGCACAGGGGTTCCCAGCGACCCTGGCGTTTAGGTAAGTAGGCCAGGGTCGCTGGGTCAAGGGCATCAAGTGCGTTTATCCAGGGTTGCAGGATGGTTGCCGTTAGGCCAGGCAGGTCACAGGCCAGGGCTAGAATCCACGGACAAAGCGATGGGTGCTCGCCAGAGCTGGACGATACCTCATCCGCCAGTGCCCCGGTGGCTTGCAGAGCGGCCACCGCCTGGGTCAGAGCCACCAGTGGCCCCTCGCCAGCCAGCGGCCCTTCCTGAAGGATGCCTACAGTATCGGGCAGCAGCGGACGGTAGCGCTCTGGCCAGGGCGTTACCACATGAACGGCAGCCGTGCAGGCCAGCGCCACCCCGCAGGTATGCTGGATGAGCGTTCCTGCGCCAAAATCCAACAAGGCTTTATCCTGCCCCATGCGAGAGCTTTGGCCGCCAGCTAGCACGAGAGCAATTACTGTTGCCATAGAGGGAAGAGGGAGGAGGGAGGAGGGAAGAGGCTATCTGCGACCTACTAGCCAATAGGTAGCCATTTGGCCCCGGCCTTTGACGCCAACGTAGCCACGGGATTCAAGCAAAAACGTATCCTTCAGCTTTTCGTAAAGCTCTGGGGTGACCTGAATGCGCTGGGGTTCGCCCGTGGCCTCCATGCGGCTGGCAATGTTGACCGTATCGCCCCAGAGGTCGTAGGCAAACTTGCGGCGTCCAATTACCCCGGCTACTACCGGCCCAGTGTTGATGCCAACGCGGATTCTAAAGGGAGTACCATCCGGGCGAGAGAATTGCTGGATGGCTTCGCAGATATCCAGGGCAAATTGGGCAATCGCCGCGTCGTGGTCATTCTGAGGCGTGGGCAAGCCCCCGGCCACCATGTAGGCATCGCCGATGGTTTTAATTTTCTCCAGGCGATGAAATTCGGCCAGTTGGTCGAACATCGAAAAAATTTCGTTCAGCATTTTGACAAGCTGGCGCGGCGTCATTTCGCTGGAGGCGGCGGTAAAGTCCACCAGGTCGGCAAACAGGACGCTGACCTGATCCAGGCTTTCGGCAATGGTGCGGGCTCCGGCCTTGAGCCGCTGGGCAATGCGGTAGGGCAGGATGTTAATCAGCAGCCGATCGGCCTGCTGGCGCTGCTGGCGAAGCTCATTCTCCATTTGGCGGCGTTCGCTGACATCGTGGACAATGCCTTCGTAGTGCAAAAAGTTGCCGTTTTTGTCCCATACCTTCCAGATGTCTTCGCTGACCCAGAAGGTGCTGCCGTCCTTGCGAAACACCTCTGACTCAGCATCGGTAATTTTGTCGTAGCGGTTGAGGTAGACCAGTAGCTCATCCCGGCGCTTGGGCTCTATGTAAATCTGGCGACTAATATCCTGGGTAATGGCCATCATCTCTTCGGCAGAGTCGTAGCCGTAGAGCCTGGCCATAGACGGGTTAACGCCCAGGTATTGCCCCTCGGCTGTGGCTTTGAAGATGCCTACGGTGGAGTTTTCAAAAATACTGCGATAGTTTATCTCCACTGCCGCTAACGCCTGCTCCATTTGAATGCGCTCTTCCACCTCCTGCTTAAGTAGGGCATTTTGATGGCTGAGCTGCTGCCGCTGGTAGGCCAACCGTAGTTGATTTTGCACCCGTACCAGCACCTCTTGAATGGCAAAGGGCTTGGCAATGTAGTCGGCGGCTCCTACTTGAAACGCCTTGACCTTATCTAAGGAATCTACCAGGGAACTGAGAAAGATGATCGGAATTTCCTGGGTCTGGGGACTGGCCTTAAGCTGTTCGCAGAGGGTATAGCCGTCCACATCGGGAAGGAGAATATCCAACAGGATTAAATCAGGAGCGGCCTCTGTAATGAACTCCAGAGCCTCCTGTGCGGTAGACGCCTCGCGAGTACGATACCCCTGTTGCGTCAGCAGCCGAGTCAGCAGACGCTTTGTCTCAGAATCGTCGTCAATAATGACCAGATCAGTCACGGGAGAAGCGCCGTTCACTAAAGCAGAAGGAGTAGTAGATTGGGAGGCTGGTCTAAGCATAGAAGCAAGTGGCTAGAACAACGCACGTAATCCTAAAAAGAACCGTCTTACCAGCATCTCTACAACACCGCCAGCCCTCATTCAGACAAGACGACCAAGAGCTGTCCGGTTATCCTACTGGCCTAGTGCCAATAACACAAGCACGGGCTCAGCTTAGCGGTGTGGATAGGCTATCGTTCTAGCGCACGCGCAAATTTTGAGCGGCATTTTTGTAGCCAACTACAAAACCTTGCCGAAGCACAACCTCACTGCTGCCAAAATGCAGGGTTTCTTCACAACTGCCGTCGTTGCGGCTAATGGCCTTGGGGGTATCCCCCTGTACCTTTAAGACCTCGGCTCGACTCGACCCAATCGACCATGTGTCGGCAGTTAGTAACGGTTTTAGGGAACTCGCCAAAGCTGTGGACACCTTCAGATTCCGATCGGCGTTCCAATAACTCACAACGTGGCCATCTTCAATCAACACAGAGCTATTGCCGTAGTAGAGCGTGACCTGTTGATCAGAGGCATACTGGTCGGTGCGGGAGGGGGTGCCCTGGAGTTGCAGCACTTGTTCCCGCGATGAGCCCAACGACCAGGTAGTGGCCGTGCCCTGGGTAGACGGGGCAACCGGGGCATCGGCCAGAACCCTCAGGTTGCCTTCCAGGTTGGCGTACTGCTTAACATAGCCATTGCTCAACTCAACAATGCTGTTGCCATAGCGCAAGACTTCATTGCAGGCGCTGTCGTACCGTAGCACCTGGGATGGGCTACCCTGCACCGCAATCAGCCAGTCGCGATCGGAGCCAATTGTCCAGTAGTTTTGATCGGTGGGAGTGCGGGCGGCGCGGGTATTCACATTGCTCTGGGCGTATTGCAGGTTGCGGGTGTATTCGCCAACTTTCTGCCGGGCCAGGGCATGATTGGGGCTGGTTTTAGGCACCGCCTGCATTTGGGCGATCGCCTCCTGCCAGAGCAGCACTACCTCCACCCACTCTTCTTTGAACTTGGCAGTCTGGGTTAGCTCGGCGGCGGTCATAGCTTTGTCTACTCCCTGCTTGAAGGGGTCGCTCACCGTGGTTTGAGGGGGGCTAAACGACCAGGGCAGGGATACCGGAGAATCAGAAATCATAAAAAAAGCCGTAGCTGCCCCCAACCCTAGAGATAGCCCCAATAAACTCCAACCCAGGCGCTCCTTTATGGTTTGGCCGGGTCGCTTGAGTTGAAACGAGTAAAGGGCCTGAGGTCTTTCTCCGTCTAGCTCTGGGTGGCTATTGTGAGGCATAAATGGCGCAGGGTAGAGTTGGGCAACAACAAACGGAGCGCAAATGGCTAAGCGCGACGGCTACTTTTGCCTAGGGTAAGAGCTACATCGCATTCCTACAACCGGAGTTCTCCATAATTTTACGGAAGCTTCTTTAAAGTCTTTAAAATCTACTGCCAGGGTTTATCCTCAAAACACCCACAGGATGGACAAAGGTTTTGTCGTGCTCATCAAATCCATCTTTTTTTCCATAACTGGATAACGTGACTAGATAACGGGCCTTGCTGTGCCCAGCGACCTGTTCTATCGGTCTGCCCATTGAGCTGGCAACTCTTTCCTTGCTCAGCCTATCCCTGCCAGGTCAGAGTTTCTCCAGGGTTAGGCTAGGATGATAGTAAATCGGTATTACGTCATGGATCCTCAGCCTTTCCGGTGGACGTTGGCAGCGGCAGAGCCCAGCCCTGCGGAGTGGTTACAGGCACTCCAGCAGGCACTGCCTGGCCGCCCCCTGGAACCGCCGCGCCGGGCTGCACAGCTACTGTGGCAACGTCACCTGTGTGAGCCAGGCGACGTTGCCGGGTTTATCGATCCCCTGGCCTATGCGCCCACCCCAGCCAGCGCCTTTGGCCCCGCCATGACCCAGGCCATAACCCGGCTTCAGCAAGCCCTGGCCCGGTCTGAAAAAGTAGCCATTTGGGGCGATTTTGACGCTGATGGCGTAACGGCCACAGCGGTGCTGTGGGACGGCCTGGGACAACTCTGGCCCAAGCAAGAGCGGCTGACCTACTTCATTCCTAACCGGCTGACGGACTCCCACGGGCTGTCGCGCCACGGCCTTGACCAACTCAAGGACTGGGGAGCCAGCCTGATTGTGACCTGCGACACTGGCAGCACCAACCTGGCAGAACTGGCCTACGCCCAGGAACTGGGTCTGGATGTGATTGTCACCGACCACCACACGCTGCCCGCCACAGAACCGCCGGTCGTAGCGCTAATTAACCCCCGCCAGTTCCCCCCAGAGCATCCCCTGGCCACGCTGTCCGGGGTGGCGGTGGCCTACAAGCTGCTGGAGGCGCTCTATGCGGCCCTGGAAACTCGCCCCCCAAAGCCCCTGGAGCACTTGCTTGACCTGGTGGCGATCGGGCTGATTGCCGACCTGGTAGAACTACGGGGAGACTGTCGCTACCTGGCCCAGCTTGGCCTGGCCCAGTTGCAAACCCAGCAGCAGCCCAATCCGCCCTACCCGCGCCCAGGGGTAGCCGAGTTGCTGAGCCTCTGCCGCCGCACCGGCGATCGCCCCACGGACATTTCCTTTGGGCTGGGGCCGCGCATTAATGCCGTCAGCCGCATCCACGGCGATGCCAGCTTTTGCGTAGAGCTACTGACCAGCCAGGATGCTGCCCACTGCAAGGTGCTGGCCCAGGAGGCAGAACTGGCCAATACCCGCCGCAAAGCGCTACAAAAAGACCTCTACAACCAGGTCATGGAGCGGGTTGCCCAGCTTGACCTGGCCACCACCCAATGCCTGGTACTGGCCGATGAACAGTGGCCGGTGGGTGTGCTGGGGCTGGTAGCGGGCCAGGTCAGCCAGCAGCTTGGTCGCCCCACAGTGCTGTTACGGATTGATCCAACGGCTGATGCCGGTTCTCCTGTGTTAGCCCGCGGCTCGGCCCGCTCCGTCAAGGGGCTGGATCTTTACGAGCTGTTCAACGCCCAGGCCAGCCTGCTGACGGGCTTTGGCGGCCATCCCCTGGCCGCGGGGTTGACCCTGCCGGTGGAGAATCTTCCCCTGTTTACCGCCGCTTTAAACCGGGCCGTGCGTGAGCGCCTGGGCGGCAACGGCCTGGCCCAACCCAGCCTGGCGATTGATTTAACCGTGACGGTGGCCGAGCTGGGTCAACCCCTATTTCGCGAGCTGAAATGGCTGGAACCCTACGGCATGGGCAACCCGGTGCCCCGCCTGTTGATTCGCAACGGCTGGTTTCAAAAGGTTTTCCACAAAAGGCTGCGGGATGCCAAGGGCCAGACGGTGGGCTTTATCAAAACCGAGTTTGAGCTGTGGGATGACACAGCGTTGATTGGCTTTCCAGGGGAATGGTGGGGCCATTACCGGGATGAGTTGCCAACCGGGCGGTGCGATGTCGTGGTTGAGCTAGACCACAATCGGTTTAGCGGCTACCACGTCAAGCTGGTGGATGTGCGCCCGGCGGAACTGTCCGCTGAATCTGGGCAAGCTGCCGCGACGAGCCCCAAGGTCACCGAACTGACTGCTGCCATCACCCCCAGCCCAGCCCAGTGGAGTGACTGGCCCACCTGGCAACAGCGTCTACAAACTGAGCCGGTGGGCACATTCCCTATGGCTGGGCTAACTGAATCGGCCTCGCCAGTGGAGAAGTGGCAACAACTGGTGGGCTTGGCTAAGTATCTAGTGCGGACTCAGACACCGGTTTCACCCGCGCAACTGGCCGCACGGCTGGCTCTCACCCCTACCACCGTGAACCTGGGCCTGGTCGCCCTGGCTCAGGTCGGGTTTGTCTGGGTGCCAGATGCCGAAACCGAGGATGGCTTTACCCTGCAACCGGCTCCACCGGCAGAAGCCCTGGTAAGGCTGGCTATTCAGCGTTTCCTGGAAGCTGTAGAAGAGGAGCAGTTTCGGCAGCGTTACCTGGCTCAGGGCATGGTCGGTGTTTCCTGATCGGGCTGATGCAAAAAATCTTGCAGGCGTTTAAGTCCCTGCTTCAGACCAGTTTGGGCAATGGGGGATAGGGTTTCACTGTAGTCCATGGTCCAACTGGGCAACAGCAGCGCGTAGGCCACAGGCTGCCGACCATAGAGATCGTTGACCAAACCCAGCAGTGCCGCTGGGCTACTGTGATGCCCTGTAAACCCAATCCCCTGTTGCCCGGTCTGCAATCGCTCTAGCACCAGGGGACTGTGGGGATTTTGCGGCGGCGTGGCATCGACAAAAATGACGCGATCGCTCTCGGCAATATCGGCCGCCAGTTCAGGCGTAAGCTGATGGCAGGGATAGGCGACTACATTATCCATCTGCCAACTTCCCACCACCTCTGCCAGGCGGTAGCCAACCCCATCGTCACCCCGCAGGGTGTTGCCATAGCCGATGACAAGGGTTTTCATGGCCATCGCTCCTGGGCGTTAGGCACGGTTAACCAATAGGGAGATTATGCGGGTTATTTTAAATTTTGGATAGCATGGACACACCCCTTTCCAGGACTGGCTATGCCCAATCCCTACGGATGAAAACCTAACCAATAAAAAATTTTGTCGAAGGAATTATAGGTTAAAAAATCCAGGGGGTTATCCGTAAGCAGTATGACCAGGTGCGATTTATTACAATTCCCTCTATCTATTCACCTAGCCTGAAAATTTGCTCGGCTGTCAATGGAAAGTCTGGAAAAGTGGAAGAGATAACCCGATCTGCTCCACGAAACTGCTGTAGCTCGTATTCTCCATCTACTAGGGTGCAAACCGTAAAAGTCGGTTGCTTAGGTAAGCCAATGTAGCGCCGACCACCAATGCCCAGATAATCTACAATCCAGTATTCTTGAATACCAATATTCTCATAGTCAGACATTTTGACCATGTAATCATCACGCCAGTTGGTAGAAACCACTTCTACAGCCAGTTTGATTGATTTTCCATGTTCAATAACAGAAGAACTTTCCCATCGACGTTCATTCACCAAGCCACGACGATCAATAACCGTGATATCAGGTTCATAACCCGTATCATCAGCGAGCTTGACAATGCATTCTCTAGGGATAAAGTAAGGAGCCTGCATCTGGTCAATGACATTATTCAGCGTTTTGATCGCAAATCCTGCGATCTCTGAATGCTTCCCCTTAGGCTTCGGCATCTCAATAACGACCCCGCGTCGCAGTTCGTAGCGATTCTCTGAATTGTCTGGATACCTGACTATAAACTCATCAAAGGAAACAGGGGTTTTGTCAGTGATAGCAACCATGGATACTCGACTCCTACAGTTCCTTAAGTCAATTATGACAAACCCCAGCGGCGACCCAGCTTTTGGTACTCTCGCTGGGCTGCTTAGATTAGGTGCTCCATGGGCATATCCTCGCCTTCACTGGCCGCTGTCAAAGCCGCTGCCAAAGCAATACGTAAGAATAATACCTCCGTCCGAGCAGCGGGCGGTACTACCTGGGCTAACCGATGTTCTACCCCAAATCACTCTCCTATTTCAATTCCCCGGTAGTGCTACATAGGTAATTTCGAGGACACCTGCATCTGACGAGGAACCTGAGCATAGTTCTCGTTGACGTAGGGGTGTAGCCATTGTTCAGAGACCTGGGTGGCTCGAGCAATGCCCGCTAACGAGAGGCGCTCCAACAGCAAGCGGTCACTCAGTTCCCGAGTCG
>CAYUBC010000034.1:7938-14496 GCA_964442885.1 uncultured bacterium
CCGAGTCGCGGGGTCAATCACTTTTTTGCGGGGATGCTCAACAAACTGGCGTCCGCAGTCCCGGCACTTGAATCATTAACGCTTAAAGATCTCCCAGGTCTTGAAAACCTCGGAGATCTTTCTCGCGATTAAGACTCAACATTCACCTTGGGGTTGTCGCAGACGGCACCCTGAGCAGTTTTCAAGCTGCCCAGCAGGTTGGCGACAATGACGCACTGCCTGGCATCAGAGGTATCGCTAACGCCCTCTGGCTTAATGCTAATCACAAAGGGTAGTTCTAAATCCTTCCCAGTGGGTAAGCCCTGATAGTCAAACTTTATCTCAGTCTGGGCGGTTTTAGTTCCGGCGGTGTTTACAGAGTAGACACTCAAACTCAGGTTGCCGGAGTTGCGGCTGTCGCTCCCCAGAGGTTGGGGCAGGCCATTCACTAAAAGTGTGGGCGTGCCGCCATCATTAGAGAACTTCAGGTCTACCGCCTGCCGCTTTTGAATGGCATCTTGCTGAGCGCTTCGAATGGCGCTGGAGAGGTCGCTTCTGACCGAGCCAGCCCGTTGACGATTGAGGTAGCTGAGCCAGCTTGGGGCCGCAATGCCCGCCAGGATGGCGGCAATAATCACAACCACCAACACCTCAACTAGGGTAAAGCCAGCCTGGGAAGAACGGGTAGAAGCCAAGCAGCGTTTCATGATTAACCAGGGGATAGAACGTTGTTTCACTAGTTTCCAGTTCCAGGTGGCTCTTTGTCTAACACACCTCGCACCAGCACTTCCGCCTCCAGCGTGGGCAAACGCCCTGCCTCACTAGCGGTGGTAATTAAGCCAGGCCGACCTTCGGTCGCGTTGCCTTGTAAAAACACTCGAATGGTTTGGTTATCCGCCGCAGCGTTTGCAGTGTTAACACAGGCATAAAAGCCACTGGGGGTAGATGGCTCTTGCCGGTAACCAACGGGGCAGACTGCGGCGCTGGCCGCCGAGGCATCAAAATTGACGTAATCGGTCAACACGGCAATATTGGGAGCAGTTGTCCCCTCGTTGGCCGTGTCGCAAGGGTTCGCGACGTTACGCCCCGGTGGACGGCTCCAGTTTGCAAAGGTTGTACAACCGGTGGGGTCTGAATAGCCCTTGCGCTGGGTTAGGGTAGCAATGTCTTTACTGCTGTACTTAGGCAATTCATAACGAATAATTCTAGAAGGCCCGCCCCAGAGATCAGCATCTTCATTTTGTTGCTGCAAATAAATCACCAGGGTGTAAAAGCTCTGGCGTACCTTGAGGGTGTTACACTCATTCTGCTTTGCCCCAGAAAAGGCAGTAGAACAATTTTTGCTCCAGAAATCATTGTCGGGATCAACTGGATCAAGCCGCCAAAAAGCCAAGACTGGCACAGCACCAGCGGGAATGCCATCCAATTCAGCGAGCAGCGTAGTGCCCCCGTCAGGATCCACAATAGCTCCAGGAGTTGAATAAACAAAGACGGCTTCGCGGGCATCGCGAGTGATGTAATCTATCGCCCGCTGCATGTCCTGTTGAGTCTGGCCAAGCACTTCTTCACGCCGGTTAACTTGCATGAGTTCTACCACCAGGTACAGCAAGCTACCTAAAATCAACGAACCTACGACTATGGCCACCAGCAGCTCAATCAGGGTAAACCCCTTTGAGGTTGCTTTTTTGAGCTTAAGCCATTGGTAAAACAGGGTAACGTTAGAAGGTTTTCCAACCATAGGTAGACGCTCAACAAGAATTACATCAGCCGTTGATATAGAAAGACAGCCACAAATCAAACTAAGGAGTACAACCCAAGGGTGTGGATGCTGATGCTCCAACAGTGGTGGATTGGGTAAACCGAATCAAATCGCAGTAGGCATCACCCCGTTCATTAACGGCTACTGCTACAGTCGTATACAAAACCGCCAGAGGCCGACTAGAGCGCTGACCTTCACCACCAGTTACCCCTAGAGAAAGCGGGTCTGTTGGGAGATTGCCGCTAATACCCGACGTCATCGCCGCCTGGTCATACACGCGCACCCCTAGGGCAAAGGCCACGGGTTCATTGTTACGCTCAAGCCCCTCGGTGCGGTAAAGCTGAATGGCGAAGTCATGACCATTCAAGCTTTGGGTAAAGGTCTCAGTAGTAGCTGCCAGGGCATCACGAGCTACGGAGGCTTTAGCCTCTGGCCCTGGTTGTTCCTTCACCTCATTATCTGCAATGCCACCGGCTACCGGCACAAAGGTGGTACTAGACGTTGAATTGACAAAACCCAGGGTGCTTTGCTCCGCCAGCAGACGCACCTGGTCGATCTGGCTTTGGGCCAGTTGCAGAGCTTGCTCGGCCTTTTGGCTCTGCACCCGCGTAGCCACCGAAATTACCAGGGCTGGGGTAATGGCGCTGGCCACCAGCGCCACCATAATGATGGCCACCAAACACTCAATTAAGGTCAAGCCCTGGCTGTTAGGGGCTAAGGCCCGCAGGCTGGCAAGGTTGTGGCGAGTCATGGGCCATTGGTCTCCATAGTGCAGATGCGGTTTAATCATGGCCTAGGCGGGGCAGATATCCCCAAGAATGAGGTTTTTGTCCTTATCGCGAGCGCAGCGCAGGTTGACGATGTAGGGATCATCAGCAGGAATTTCCCGGTAATACTCACTGCGAGGAGAGCCGATGGAGACAAATCGACGGGCCGCAGGGGCAGGAGGGACGTAAAGCAGGCCCACATCGTAACCCCAGCGCCGGTTGGGAGCTTTGTAATAGCCAATCGGCTCAGCCGATTGTGGGCTAGCGCCATCTTCCCAGGCATCTTGCTCGTAGGGGCCAGTGGCCGTGGTTGAGAAATTGAGCTGGATAAACGAGCCAGCGATGTGCAAGTCTTGATTTTCCCAATACTCAATAAAGCGGGGGTAGTTGTGTAGACCGCCGTAGCCCTGCTGAGGTCGTTTTGGCACAATGCCACTGACAAACAAGGCATTTACAAAGGTTTGCTCTGCGGCTTGCACGTTTTGACGGCGACGCCCGTCTCCACTGCCAAAGTTAATCCAGCCATCAGTCTTCTTGTAGATAACGTCGTCGTAGACAGCATTGTCATAAAAGGGGAGGTTGCCAGCAGTGAGGTAGTAAGTACCATTGCGGTCTATGTACACGGGTGAATTATCCGTCACCGACCCAGTCTCATCTAGCTGATGGCGCCTCATGTTGTCTGGGGTCAGTGTTGTAGGCGGAATTGGGCGATTTTGGTTCATGTAGGAAGTGGTTGTAGCATCACCGCCTTGAGCAGCAGGCAGTGCTCTCAAAAAGCCATCTTCTACAGCGCCATCCTGGAAGCCAATCGACAGGATATAGATCGCATCTGACAGCACTTCTACGGGTCGCCAGTGATCTTTGTCGAGGTTTGCAAAGTTGTCAGTGTTTAGCGTTTTGCGGTTGTTGTAGAAGTTGGCACCAAAGGCCGTGTTAACCGGCTTATTCCACAGAGTTTCAACAAATTCTTCAACAATGCTGCCGGTAGTGCCATCGGTAGAGTGCACGTTGAAGTCACCCATGATGTAAACCGGGTTATCGGTTACCAGGGTCATACCCACCTTGCGGGCGAAACTAGGGCCACTAAAGTCAGCAGGGTTGCCGCTGGCTGTACGTAGCCTGAAGCCGTGAGAACGCCGCTCTGGGTCAGCAATAAAGTCTACGGGTTTGAGGCTAATCAGCTGAGCCGTTAACGGTGGGTCTTGACCAAAGGTGCCCGCTCTGACTTGCATGCGGCATGCGGCCTCGGTCTCAATTCTGTACCTCCTAGCTCCAATGCCGCCTGAGACGCCGTCGCAGTCTGCCGGGGCAGAGGCATTTTTAGGACGCACAATTTCATCTTCCCGCACAGCATCTTCGCGGAAGGCAAAGAAGACACCCTCAGCCTGGTTTTCCAGGTCGGCAGATAGCCAAAAATCAGCATTGGTAACGTTTTTGACCCTTTCCTTAGTCAGAGCATCCATGTCAATGTCGAGAACTCGATTGTTGAATTGCTCGCGCCCATCGAAAATGCCCTTGTCAAGGAAGGGGACCTGAATAACCGAGGTGCCAGCATTAATGATAAAAGCATGCTCGCGATTATCGACGTTGGTAGAATCTAAGGCAACAACAGCTGATGGAGAAGAGGCCGGTAACACCCAGTCGCTTAGGGTTGAAAGGCCAGGTGTAGCCGCAATTTCGGCAACGCCTTCAATAGGGTCAGCGCCAACTTGTTTGAACAGTACAGTGCTTGGGTTAACGGCCTCAACGTAATCATCATCAACATACTCCTCCGCCGGCTGGGCGTTAGTTCCAGAGCCTTTCAAGTCGTGGGAAGCCACAACAGGAAATAGATAGAAAAGGGAGGGATATTTCGGTTTTTCTGCTGTAACTGCTGCGGTATTCGGGCTACAGGCCACCAGAGCTAGAGCAACCTGTTCTTCTTTGAAGGCAGTTGACGGCGAAACTACATCAGCAAACAGGTCAGGATCGCACTGGGACTTGAGGACAAAACTCTCAGTCGCAAGAATTGTGCCTGTGTCAGGGTCTGTTTTAGTGAACGCAAGGGGCTCAGTCAACTGGGTAGTTGCATCCCAGGCAACTACATCTTTACCAGAAAGGGCAGCCAGTTTAGCGGTAGCTCCACCGGGGCTAAATCCTAATTCCCGGTCTCGAACGGTATCCAGACCAGTGGCAATTTTGCCAACGAAGGCTTCAATATCGTCAAGCTGGGTTTCAGTAGCGTTTGTGGTTTCATCCAGAACAATGCGCCAGTCAGCCAAGGTAAAGTCGGCAAAATATTCGCCCACATCACAGGCTTTTTGGAAACCAGCCGGGTCAGGGACAGTCGTACATCCCGGCACGAGCGGGCCGGAACCATCTGGGAGAGGGGCAGAGCTATCTACAAGGTCGTCCCAGGTAGCTTTTTGCAGTTCTGGCCGCAGCTTGGTAAACAAAGCGGCGATTTTCCCGTCTTGGGTACCATCTCCATTTTCGTCATCATTGCCAGTTTCCAGGTAGTCAATAATTCTAAACATGCCCTGGCGCAGTTCAGTGGCAATGGCTCTAAAGTCTGGATTCTCGGAAGCCAGTTCTGTACGAGCTTGCGCATACTCAGACTTCAAGTTGTAGGCCAGCATACTGAGCGTGCAGGCGGCGCTGTGAAGCGTAGCTTTGTCAGCAAAGCTCAAAGCATCATACTTATCTTTAATAGAGCCTGTGGCAGCGGTGTCCAGGTATTCTGCAAAAATGCGTCGCAGGGGCGAAAAATCTCCCCACATGCTCAGGTAAGGGGCGGGGTGAACCTGAGGCAGGGTGGCCGTTGAGGTATCTTGCACTGGCTTAAAAGAGGGTGCTCCACCGGCTGGGTCACCCGCAAAGTAGGCGAGGTTTCTCAGTGCATTACCGAGGGGTTGATCAACAGCCAACTCCTGACCAAACTTACCCTCAGTATTAAACGCAGCAGGAAATTGGAACTCCCAACCGTTGGTGCCTTGACCGTTGAGGAAATCAACCTTAAGGTCACCGTTATCGTAGGTACCAAAAGTGCGGCTATTCACAATGCTTTGGCGGGTTCCAGGGTGGGCCGTTAGCGCTACGCAAGCCGCCGGAAATTGGCCATTAGTAGTAATTTTGTTGCCACCTTGATAGTGGTACACCACCATGCCCTGTACCGCTGCCAGGTTATCTTGCAAGGAGCGGCGTTGCAGATACTCATGGTTGCCGCCAAAGCGAGCATTTGCAGCTGGCTTAAACTTAGCTGGATATAGCGGATCACCATCTAGAGGTAGCTCTGTAGGAACAGTATTCCAGCCTTGATTATTGCCCAGTTCCAGGCGCTGGCCTACGATTAAGCGCAAACCACTTCCAATGGCCTGGCGTTCCCAGTAGCCATCCAAGCCGGTGACCGGGTTAGTGAGTTGATCCAGGTTGGCCCCGTCAATCTTATCTCCCAGGGTTAAGCCCTTGGCGACGTTGTCTGTGCTAGTTAAGTCAAAGGCATCGGTTTCGTTATAGCGGGGTTTTGGCCCCCAGCGGTTATCGGCTCTGTAAAAGTCGTCTACAAAGGGGCGAGCAGTAGGGTCGTTAATGGTGCGGCCATTGGGTTCTGCATTGAAAATTTCGGTTGCCCAAGCAGCTCGGCGATTCCAGCTATCGTTTCTAACATGCTCGGTCTGATCTTTAGTGAACAGCGTCAGCGCGTTTACCGAAATATCGGAGGGCCGACCGCCGGTAACTGAGTGCTTAGCATTAGTTAGCTTGACATCAGCAGCAGCGAGTTTAGGGGCTTTGTCTAACCCATCGAAGACATGAATAAGCGGATCAGTACCCGTTGTGAAGTTGTCGTTTTTCATGGTGCCTTTGACAACCTGGCCCTGAAAACTTTCTACTGCACCCAGAGTAATTTCTGAGGAGTCCCGGCTATAAACACAGGAGTTGTGAGAGCTCACCATATGGAGCCTGACCGTATCTTGGCTAACCAAAAGGTTGCCATCGGTGTGCATGGCCCCGTTCCAGTTAAAGGCTCTACCCGGAAAAATCTCCAGGTCGTAGCGGAACCAGGCTCCCCATTTG
>CAYUBC010000035.1:0-14435 GCA_964442885.1 uncultured bacterium
GGTTGCAACGTCTACTAAAAAAGCTGAGGCGAAGAAAGCAGAAGCTACCCCTCGCTTTCGTCCCACCCGCATTGATATGGATGCGGATGTGCGGGCCGATGTAGTTGAGCTGTTGAATAAGACCCTGGCCGCCACGCTGGATCTCAAAACTCAGACCAAGCAAGCCCACTGGAACGTTAAAGGCATGAATTTCTATCAGCTCCATGAGCTGTTCGATGAGATGGCCGGTGAGATGGAGGAATACGTAGACATGGTGGCCGAGCGCGTTACCGCCCTGGGCGGCACCGCTATGGGCACGGCTCGTCTGGCGGCGGCTGAGTCCATCCTGCCAGAATACCCCTTGGACGCCGTTGAGGGGGCCGAGCACATTGCCGCCCTGGCCGATCGCTACGCCGCCTATGGCCAGCACGTTCGCGAAGCCATCGATACTACCGATGACATGGGCGATGCTGACACCGCCGACCTGTACACCGAAATTTCTCGCACCATTGACATGCGGCTCTGGTTCCTGGAAGCCCATCTGGTGAAGAAGTCCGATATGGAGTAGTAGCCTGCCAGGGCTAACGGGCAATCCACGTTGGTAGCGGTGATTTCGGCCTGGCGGCCTGTGAAAGCGGGCATGGCTACCGTTGAGGCCTAGGGTTGTGCATGATTCGGGCTAGAACGCCAAAAACGGGTTGCTTTCTGCATCAGCATGCTGGTACTTAAGAAGGCAACCCGTTTTGTGGTGCAGTCCTCTGACGTATAGCAAGACCTAAGATTAAAGCAGAACCCCTTTCCTGATCGGAATTACTGCTCTGCCTTCTGCCTTTTTCCTTCTGCCTTTAAGCACTAGCTACTGCGCCAGTAAGCTACGCAGCATCCAGGCCGTTTTCTCATGCACCTGCATCCGCTGGGTGAGTAGATCAGCCGTGGGTTCGTCGTTAGCTTTATCGACAGTGGGGAAAATAGAGCGGGCGGTTCTAGCTACAGCTTCCTGACCTTCCACCAGTTGACGAATCATATCTTCGGCGCTGGGCACCCCTTCGGCCTCAGCAATGGAGGAAAGTTTGGCAAATTCGGTATAGGTACCGGGGGCCGGAAATCCCAGAGCGCGGATGCGTTCGGCCACCAGGTCTACCGCCAGAGCCAATTCGTTGTACTGCCCCTCAAACATCAGGTGCAGGGTTTGAAACATTGGCCCAGTCACGTTCCAGTGGAAGTTGTGGGTTTTGAGATAAAGCGTGTAGGTATCGGCCAGCAGTTTCGATAGGCCTTCTGCAATTTCTTTTCGATCCTTTTCGCTAATGCCAATATCAATGGGCATTACAGCGGTTTCGGCAGCCGTTTTTTTAGCCATGCTTAGCATCCTCGCAATCAAATCAGGGCGTTGGTTGTCGGTAGCGGCCTGGCTACAGTCACCCCTAGCGGCAGGCGCGATCGCCCTGCGCCTAAATCATACGCCAGGAAACTCCACCAATTCTTAAATCATGTTGCAATCCCTACCGGTTGAGGCCGTAGACAACAGGGAAAATCGCCTGATTACAGGGTTTGCTGTTTTGTTGGAGAATTTATGGCGACCATCGAGCTTTGAAATCTTGAGATTTACTCCTATCAAAACCATGACATTATAGCTGAGCTAAATTTGAAAACCTGGATGAGACACAACAAAATCCCTGTCAAATCAGAGTTTTGAGCCAAGTCAACATTTGTTATTTAGGCCAAGAGCTCAGTTTATCTTACCCTTGCTGGGCCAAAATCCCTTCATCAACCCCCTGCACTTATCCAGTTCAGACGCCCTGCGACCCTGGCACAATGCTGAATTATCAAGGATTTCAGCCCTTAGACCGATGTCCATATTGCCTTTTCTTCAATAAAACTTAATGTTTATCTATTGAGAATCATTCCGATCTGTGGTGAGATGGGCTTATTGAATTTTGATCTCAATAAGCTTCGTCTTGTTGAGGCACCGTCCTCAAGGAATGATAGCCATGCAAACCTACGGAAATGCTGACGTAGCCTATGACTGGTGGGCCGGTAACGCTCGCTTTGCCAGTCTGTCGGGATTGTTTATTGCGGCTCATGTGGCCCAGGCCGCTTTAATTACCCTCTGGGCCGGGTCTTTCACGCTATTTGAGCTGTCTCGGTTAGACCTCACGCTGCCAATGGGAGAGCAGGGATTGATTCTGCTTCCTCACCTGGCCACCCTGGGCCTGGGAGTTGGTGACGGCGGGCGCATTGTGGATACCTACCCCTACTTTGTGGTGGGCGTGGTGCACCTGATTTCTTCGGCTGTGCTGGGAGCTGGGGCCTTATTCCACACCTTTAAGGCTCCGGCTGACCTGAAACAGGCCAAGGGGCAAGCCCGCAAATTCCACTTTGAGTGGGAAGACCCGGCTCAACTGGGGCTAATTTTGGGCCATCATCTGCTGTTTTTAGGTGCTGGGGCGCTGCTGCTGGTGGCTAAAGCCACAACCTGGGGCGGTCTGTACGATGCCACGACCCAAACGGTGCGCCTGGTACAGCCCACCCTGGATCCCTTAGTTATCTACGGTTATCAGACTCATTTCGCCAGCGTCAACAGCTTGGAAGACCTGGTTGGCGGCCATGTGTATGTGGGGGCCATGCTAATTGCCGGGGGCATCTGGCACATCCTGGTGCCGCCCCTAAAGTGGGCCAGAAACGTGCTGCTGTTTTCTGGCGAGGCAATTCTCTCTTACTCCCTGGGCGGCATTGCCCTGGCCGGGTTTGTGGCAGCTTACTTCTGTGCCGTCAACACCCTGGCCTACCCGGTGGAGTTTTACGGCCCGCCGCTGGAGGTGAAGCTTGGCATTATGCCCTACTTCGCCGACACAGTGGTGCTGCCTTTGAACAGTCATACCTCCCGCTGCTGGCTGGCTAATGCGCACTTCATCCTGGCTTTTCTCTTTTTGCAGGGCCACCTCTGGCACGCCCTGAGAGCGATTGGGTTCGATTTTCGTCGGGTTGAAAAGGCACTCAGCGCCATTGAGTCCTAATCCATTCAATCCTTAAGTGTTGGCTAGTTCTCCTCTCTTTGGGGGGCGTTTAGGGCTCCAACATCCTGCCCCCCTTTCCTAATCATTGTGTTAGCGCTAAGGAAAGCGATTGTAATGAGCAAAATTGGCCTATTTTACGGCACTCAAACCGGTAATACTGAAACCCTTGCCGAAGCCATTCAAGCCCAATTCGGCGGAGAAAGCGTCGTTTCCATCCATGATATTGCCAATGCGGCCCCAGAAGACTTTGCCAGCTTTGATTGCATTATCGTGGGCTGCCCAACCTGGAACATCGGCGAACTTCAGGCCGATTGGGAAGGCTTCTATGACGAACTAGAGGCTATTGATTTTAGCGGCAAAAAAGTGGCCTACTTTGGGCCTGGCGACCAGGTTGGCTATGCCGATAACTTTCAGGATGCGATGGGCATTTTGGCCGAAAAAATTACGGCTCTGGGTGGCACCACCGTGGGCCATTGGCCTACCGATGGCTACGACTTCAACGACTCAAAAGCTGTACAAAACGGCAAATTCGTCGGCCTGGCCCTGGATGAAGATAACCAGCCCGAACTGACTGCTGAGCGCATTAAAGCCTGGGTTTCGCAGTTGAAATCAGCCTTTGGCGTATAGCAAACCACGCCCGCTCTGGTGCGTCACGCTGGGCGATGGCGCACCCGGCCAGCCGCCACAGCCAGCCCCGTTTATTTTTTAGAAGACTCAACCCCTATGCCTGCTGCCACCACCCCCGATGCCCTGTGGCTAAGTGTTAGCCCCAGTTTTCAGCGCTTTGACCACCAGCTCTTAAGCCACCTGGCCCGTTATTTAGAGATTTCCCACTGGGCCTACAGCCAAACCCCCGATGAACCGAGTGGCCTGGATATTCCCCTAACTCTGCTGCACGACTACATCAAAGGGCACAACCAGCCCATCCACCTGCTTGGCCACAGCACCGGCGGCCTGCTAGGGCTCCTCTACGCCCGCCAGAATCCCCATCGAGTCAAGTCCCTGACGCTGCTCTCCGTCGGCGTTAACCCCATGGTAGATTGGCAGGCCCACTACTACGCCCAGTTCGAAAAGCTGCCCTGTACTCGCCAGCAGATCCTGACTCAAATGGCGTTTACCCTCTTTGGCCACCAGGCTCGTCCCCTGGTTAACGGCTGGGTCAAACTGCTAGAGCAAGATTTAGCGCAGTCGCCATCGCCCCATTCGCTGCTCAAGCGCACCAGCCTTTGCCCTGGTAGTGCCCCAGTACCGCTTTTGGTGTGCGGCAGTTTAGACGACGCCATTGCCGACCCCACCCAAATTCAAGGCTGGCAGCCCTGGCTAAAACCGGGCGATCGCCTCTGGCAGTGCCCCAGCGGACGGCACTTCTTCCATGCCACCCATCCCCACCTCACCGCTCGACAAATTCTGGATTTCTGGAACATTACCAACACCCCCATCCTCCAGCCCATCAGCCTGGATACTGTCCCCTGATCAGTGTTCTGTCTCCCGTCCCCCTCTTCTTCCCTTGCCCTGCCATGCCTCCTTTCGACAGCTTCCTCACCCTCATCTTCCCCATCCTCATCTGGGCGGTGGCCCTGGCCTTTGTGCACGCCATTCTGCTGGCCATTGACGATGGCCTGCAACGCCTGAAAAAACTGCACCAAATTCCCTGCTACCGCTGTCGATACTACACCGGCAGTCCCTACCTGAAGTGCCCGGTGCATCCCCTATCGGCCTGTTCAGAGGCGGCCCTGTCCTGCAAAGACTATGAAGGACACCCCCTACTAACCCACCCCGAGGATGAACCGTCGCCCCGCCGCCTGCGTCCCCAACCCGCTAAACTCTTCAGCCGTTAGGTCACTCCTCTCGGTTCGCTGTCCTTCACCCTGAGCTGTTCTCCCATGCCAACGCTCTCTCCTCGCCCCCAACTTTCTGTCCTGCAAACCTTCCCGATTAAGACCGGCCTACCGCCTCTGCGAGATCGACTCTGGCTAATTGAGCAAGGTCTGGTTCGCACCCTCACCTGGAACCAGCAGGGTGACATCGTTACCCTCGGTATTTGGGGCCGTGGGGAAATAGTCGGGTTGCCGCTAACTCAGCTCCAACCCTACCAGATGGAGTGCCTGACCCCAGTAACAGCGACTGAGCTGCCTATGGGAAGCCACAGTCGGTACTGGCAAGAGTTACTGCTTAACCATCTCTGGCGCAGTCAGGAGTTGTTTCGCCTTGTGCAGACTCCATCCCTGGCCGAGGGCTTACTGGGTTTGCTCTACTGGCTGGCCCAGCGCTTTGGCCAACCTACCACCCAGGGGCTTTTGCTGGAGCCTGTGCTCACTCACCAGCAACTTGCCGAAACCCTGGGTTGCAGCCGGGTTGCTGTTACCCGCATGCTCAACCAGCTAGAGCGCGAGGGACGATTAGCGCGGCTGCGCGACCAGGAAAGACAGCTGAGGGAACTACTCCACCAACCGCTCCAACTCAACCCGCAACGGGTTGGTTTTCGGCGAGCCATTTTGCTCCCTGATCAGGGCCTGGCTTTACCTGCCCAACGCTAGCGGCTGACTTGCCAGTTCACAGCAGGCGCTTAGCGGCGCTGACGGCCAAAACGTTTTAATTTAAGAATTAAAACGCTGGGACGCTTAGCCATGATAAGACTACGAAATGTTCTGTTCGGACTCTGCCTGTTGGGTACTGTGGTTCTGATTTGGGATGCTTTACCCTTCTATGCCACCGCTGATTCTTTGCCGAAACCCGTTAGCCAAACCAACGATGGCAACCTGGCCACAGCTACCTTTGCCGGGGGCTGCTTTTGGTGCATGGAAAAACCCTTTGATGAGCTAGAAGGCGTGGTGTCTACCACCTCTGGCTATACCGGCGGCACCAAAGAGAATCCCTCCTACGAGGAAGTATCTGCCGGGGGGACGGGCCATGTGGAATCGGTAGAGGTAGTTTATGACCCGGCCCAAGTTAGCTACGAGAAGCTATTAGACGTATTCTGGAAAAATGTTGACCCGGTAGACAATCGCGGCCAGTTTTGCGACAAAGGTAGCCAGTACCGGGCTAAAATCTTCGCCCATGATGACCAGCAGCGCCAGTTAGCAGAAGCCTCTAAACAACAACTGAGCCGCCAGGCCAAGTTCAGGAACACCCCCATTGCCACGGAAGTTGAACCCGCCCAGGCTTTTTATCCAGCCGAGGATTATCACCAGGACTACTACCTGAAGCATCCGGTGCGCTACAACTTCTATCGCACGGCCTGCGGGCGGGATAAGCGCCTGGGGGAAGTTTGGGGCAAGGCAGCGCTACATTAAGTCGCTCTCCTGGCCAGATTCTTCCTCTTCAATGTCCTGCTCCAGCTTGTACTGCGTGATTAACCGGGCCATTTTGTGGCGCATTTTGAGGTGGGTTTCTACCCCTTCGTAGGCGTAGCGGTTGAAGCCTCCCTGATCGACAAGCTGTTTTAGATAGCTAATCCGCTCTTCGGGGTTGGGGTGGGAGGCAAACCAACTCACGCCGTTGCTGCCGTACTCGTCCTTGAGAGTTTTCATCAAGTTGTGCAGGCCATCCGCCGCATAGTGCCCGGTAGACAGAATCTTGGTTCCTAAAATATCCGCCTGCCGTTCCATGTCGCGGGAATAGCTGGAGACAATTAGAGTTGCCGCAATGTTGGCCAGCTCCGGAATGGGGATAAACGCCGCCAGGCTGGTAGTCAGGTTGCCCTGGGTCGCCATTTGAAACCCGTGGGACAGCACCGCGTGAGAAATTTCATGGCCCAGCAGCCCGGCTAGCTCAGCTTCGGAGTTGCTCCTGGTAATGGCCCCAGCGTTGATAAAAATCTTGCCGCCGGGCAGGGCAAAGGCGTTGAGGCTGTCATCCATGACCACCTCAAAGGTGTAGGTAAACTCATCTCGCCCGGTCAGGGCCGCCAGTTTTTGGCCAATGTCATTAATGTAGGCGCGGATTTCGGGATCATCCACCATGGGCAACTGTCGCATCACCTGGTCGGCCACCTGCTGGCCCAGGCTGCTTTCGCCCTGCATCAGCAAAATGCCAGAGTTCAGCGCCGTAAATGGCCCCAGCAAGCCGCCTGTGAGGATGTAGCCTGCCGCGCCAGTGACGATATTGGACACCAGGTTGCGGGTCAGGGTCTGGTTCATTGCACCCCGAAACCGATCCAAATTCTCCCTGGACAATTGAGCCATTGCCTCAGCGTCGGGATGTTCGGGGTTGAGCAGGGCAAACTGGTTGGCGGTAATAGCCGCTTCAATCCACTTTTCCTGGGCCATTTGCACGTCAACCTGGGCCTTCAGCAGGTCGGGATGGTACGGATAGCGAAGCACCGCCGCCTCTAGAACCTGCATGGCATCGTTGGCCCGGCCCTGCTGCACCAGGTAGCGGGCATACATGCCCTGGCCTGGTAAAAACTCCGGGTATTCCTTGACCAGCAGTTCTAGCGGCACCATCACCCGACTATCCACACCAGATTCTGCGCCCGCCAGGGCTTCGCGCCAGTAAACCTGCCCCGCAGGAGGCAGGTCTTCGGGATTAGTCACTGGCAAAATAGGCTCCTCTGACGTGGCCTCAGCCAGCCATTTGGAATCCTTAGCGCGGCGATAAAGCGGCTCAGCAGCGGCCACATCACCGGCCAGGTAAAGGCGATCTGCCTCCACAAGCAGTTGACTGCGTTTTGCCACCTCAGGCTCCAACGCCCTGAGCAGCTCCGCCAGATCGGGAATTGGCTCCTCCGCCTGCCCCTCTACTCCAGCATCCGCTGGTTCACCAGCAGAGTCATCTCCCTCTGGCAGCGCAGAGCCGTCCGCCGGTGGCTCGACTTCGCTTTCTGGCACGGGCAATTTAAGGGTGCCATCGGGCTGTTCTGGGTAAGGCGTCGGCAGCGTATTTTCTGGCAAAGAGGCTGGTTCTACCTCTAGCCAATCCTGCGGGGAATGGGTTTCTGGCCCTGGCTCAGGGGTTGATTCAGCCGATGGCAGCGGCTGATTGGCCCAGCCTGGTCTGCCACCCAGGGCTACGTGACCAGCCAGAGTTACGATCAGAAAGCTTGCTAGCAGAAGAGACAAAAATCGCTTTGCAGAGGCCACAGCTACTCCTTGTCTAGCGCCGTTGAAGGGCTACGGTGCAGCGAAGACAGAATCAGCTTATCCTGTCCTGACCGGATTTTCGTAGCCCCAAACCGGCAAGTTCCCCCCGCTCTACCCTAGAAAAATTCGCCAATCTGCGGTTTTTTAGCCCCCGCGTCACTTTGCCAAGGCAGAAGACTTAACCTTATAATTTTTTAATAATCCATCATCTTCACCCCCTATGACTGCGGAAACCTTCCAGCCTTGGCTTAATTTCGTTCATCCGGTCATCATGTGGCTGCTACTGGCGACTACACTCTACGCGCTGTATCTGGGCATTCAAGCTCGTCGTACCCGCCTGGCCGATGCCGAAACCCGAAAAGAATTGGTCAAAGGTAAGTTTGCGCTGCGCCACCACAAGATTGGCTCGGCCCTGCTGGCGTTTATGGTGCTGGGTACCATCGGCGGCATGGGAGCCACCTACCTGGCGAACGGCAAGCTATTTTTTGGGCCTCACCTGCTGGTGGGCCTAGGCATGGCTGGGCTAATTGCCACCTCAGCCGCCCTGGTGCCCTTTATGCAGAAGGGCAGCGAAACGGCACGGCTAACGCACATTTCCTTAAATGTTATTCTGGTGGGCTTATTCGGTTGGCAAGCGCTGACTGGAATGCAGATTGTGCAGCGGTTGCTGTCTAACCTTTAAGCTCGTTTGCCCCAGTTAGACCAGAAGTAGTGACGATGATAGCTCTGGGGCAGCGGTAGACCGCTACTGGCGTGGAAGTCTTCCTGTACCTTGCGGGTCAGGCGTTTTGACACCTGCCGCACCACCTGGTTAAGCAGGCGATCGCCCGATGCCTTAATCAGGTGGTGGGGTAAGGCATTGAGAAATCGGGGCTTGTGGATTTTGACGGTCAACATTAGCTCCCAGTCAATCTGGGTTAAGGCCGCCTGGGATACGGGATCACCATTTGGCTCAGATAGGTTCAGCAGCGCCCTGAAGTCCACATCGTACCCTGGCGGCACGTAGCCGGGGATGGGCACCGTTTCAATGCGGTAGACCTGATGATCCAGGGGCGACAGGTAAAGGCCAACTTGCGGTTCAACCTCGTACCCCAGTACAGAAAAATGGCCCACCACCAGAGCATAGCCATGGTCAGAGATGGGCTCTACCCGCATGGGATGGGCGCAGCGAGTGAACCAGCCCCGGTGGCTGTTGAGATAGTTACCGACGGTTTCGATATCGGCGGCCATCTCCATCTGGCCAGCATACTGACCTTCAAACAGCATGGTAGCCTCTGGCTCGGTGCTCTGGCCAGAACCATGATTCACAGAGTCCGTTGCCTCTGTCCCTGAAAAACTCTCAGGGATATCCCTGGAGGATGTGCGGTAAGCCTCTGAGGAAGACTGGATGGGGTTTAGAGTCACGATAAAACCATTGAGCTAACATTCCTGCCGAGTCAGGCTGGCTCCTGAGCCTATGGTAAACCTCATAGTAAGCATTCTATGTAGAGTTATCCCAAGGATGCGCCCACGAACTGTGACGAATATCACGATTTACCTAAACTCTCGCCTCAAATAGCCCTCTAATATCAAAGCCATAGTACTGATTGAGTGCCCTCTCAAGCAACAGTTCATCCTGGAGAAGGGTTCTCATTTGCGGCTGGATTCCGTACTATGATGGTCAGCGTTATCGAGGGATCAGCCGTGAAAGCTTTTGTTGCCGGGGCTACTGGAGAAACGGGATCGAGGATTGTGGCTCAACTCGTTAGACGCGGGGTGCCGGTCAAAGCCTTGGTCAGAGATGCGGCAACGGCTCGTCCTAAATTGCCCATTGAGGTGGAGTTAGTCCTTGGGGACGTGATGGACAAGGCCAATTTGCGGCAGGCCATGGCGGACTGCACCGTCCTGCTTAGCGCTACCGGGGCCCGCCCCAGCTTAGACCCCACCGGCCCCTACCAGGTGGATTACGAAGGCACCAAAAACCTGATAGACGTGGCTAAAGAAGCAGGGATTGAACATTTCGTCATGGTGTCTTCCCTCTGTGTATCTAGGTTTTTTCATCCCCTCAACTTGTTTTGGCTGGTGTTGTACTGGAAAAAGCAAGCGGAAGACTATCTGCAAACCAGCGGCCTGACCTACACCATCGTGCGTCCCGGCGGCCTCAAAAATGAAGATGACGATCCCAGACAGCTCATCATGGCCCCGGCTGATACCTTATTTGAGGGCAGCGTTCCACGCTTAAAGGTGGCGGAAGTTTGTGTAGAAGCCCTCTATCAACCGGCGGCCCGCAACAAAATTGTTGAAATCGTTGCCCAAGATAACGTAGCTGAGCGCTCCTTTGGGGATCTATTTGCCAGCATTGCCTAGGGGAAAAACACCAGAGGAGAGAAAACCGATGGCAGACGGGAAACCTGTATAACTATAAAGCCTACCGATGGACAAATCGGGGGCTTGCAAACACAGCATTCGGCACCCTGGCCAGGGGTTGAGTTGGGTCTATGAAGCTTTCTGTGGTTATCCCTTGTTTTAATGAGGTTGGCACCATTCAGCAAGTGGTGGATGCGGTGAAGCAGTCGCCCATCCAAACCTGCGAAATCATCATCGTAGACGATTGCTCTACCGACGGCACTCGCCAACTGCTACAGACTCAGATTGCCAGTCAGGTGGATCACGTCATCTATCATCCGATTAACAAAGGCAAAGGCGCGGCGCTGAGGAGCGGTTTTGCCGCGGCCACAGGGGATATTGTGATCGTTCAAGATGCCGATTTAGAGTACGATCCGCAAGAATTTCCCCTGATGATTGAACCCATCTTGAACGGCAAGGCTGACGTAGTTTATGGGTCGCGGTTTCAGGGAGGGAGGCCGCACCGAGTCGTGTATTACTGGCACATGGTGGGCAATAAGTTTTTAACCATGCTGTCTAATATGCTGACCAACATTAATTTGACGGATATGGAAACCTGCTACAAAGCCTTTCGTCGAGAGGTGATTCAGGCAATTCGTATTCGAGAAAATCGCTTCGGCTTTGAGCCTGAAATTACCGCCAAGGTCGCCAAAATGAACTGCCGCATTTATGAGGTGGGCATCTCCTACTATGGCCGCACCTACAAAGAAGGCAAAAAAATAGGCTGGAAAGACGGATTTCAAGCCATATACTGCATCCTTAGATACAATTTGTTTGGTTAGCTAGCAGCATAGCGGTCTGGCGCTACCTTTATTGCCCTCGCGCCATTGTCTAAAATTTTCGTCAGCCACAGGTTTGAGGACTCACCATGCAACTTCCTGGGCACCTGCTGGGATGGGCCATTGCAGCCCTCGCCGGGATAGTCCTCTTTCTGAGTAGCTGGATTGTGGTTCCCGCCCCAACCTTTACCCTGCTGCCGTTGGGGGTAGGTGCCCCCGAAATTAGCCCTGTTCTATTGCTGGCAAACGGCATTCTGCTGGGGTTGAGTTTGTGGCTGCGACTGGATACCCCCCTGCGCGTCATCGCCATTGCGTTGAGTATGGCCGGGCTAGTGCTCAGCAGCCTGCCCCTGCTACAGCTACCGGCCACCGTGCAACGAGCAGAGGCTCAAATGCAAGCGACCCTGGGGCCAGGCTATGCCAACCAAATTCCCTCACCGTTGCAACCTTACCTGCGGCCTCATCCGTTTTCCCCCCTGGCGCTGGTGACAGGTTTGCCGAATTTCAACCTGCAACCCCATCGGCAAACCCTGCTGGCTGCCGATGGCACTCCTCTGGAGCTAGAGATCTATCAACCCCCTCAGTCCACAACCCTGGAAGTAACCCCTGTTATTGTCACCATCTACGGCGGGGCCTGGCAGCGGGGCGAACCCGCAGAAACCGCCCGCTTTAGTACCTACATGGCCGCCCAGGGCTACGCCGTCGTGGCCATTGACTATCGCCATGCTCCCCAGCACCGCTTCCCAGCCCAGCTTGAGGATGTGCAGGCGGCCCTGCGGTGGATTGTCAATCAATCGGCATCCTACGGCTTTGACCCCAACCACCTGGCGCTGGTGGGTTGGTCGGCAGGGGCTCATCTAGCTATGCTGGCTGCTTTTCAGCCCGATGGGGTGCCCGTCCGGGCGGTGGTTAACTACTACGGCCCGGTCAACCTGGCCGCGGGCTATCGCAATCCCCCCGTGCCTGACCCAATCAACAGCCGTGCGGTGCTCGAAGCCTTTCTGGGCGGCACACCAGAACAGTTACCCAGTCTGTATCAGCAAGCCTCGCCCATTCACCATGTGCGGCCAGGACTACCAACCACACTGCTGATTTACGGCCAGCGGGATCACATTGTTAAGCCCACCTTTGGCCAGCAGTTGCACACAGCCCTTCAGACCAGCGGCAACCAGGCCGCATTGATTGCCTTGCCCTGGTCAGAACACGCCTTTGACGCTGTTTTTCGCGGCCTCGGCAACCAGATCGCCCTCTACTATACCGAGCGCTTCATTGCTCACTGCCTTCAGGCCAACAAGCCCCCAAACCCAGCCTAAAATCCCCAATCCAAAATCGGCATCTCCCTCCCCTACACATCCCCCCTAGGGGGGAATTTTTGTAGATTCGCCCCTAGGGAACGGAGAATTGGGTATACTTCCGAGTTATGCCCCTCAAGTAAGGCGTGAATAATGGATGGAGACTCCCCCCGTCGCTGACGATGCTGGTCTACTCATGCGCGTTGCCCAGCGCGATCAGGTCGCTCTATCCATGCTTTATGACCGTTACGCCCGAATTATCTACAGCCTGGCTTTCAAGAGTTTGCGTTCTGTAGAAGAAAGCGAAGAAGTTGTGCTGGATGTTTTTGCTCAGGTCTGGCGCATTGCAGAACGCTACGATCCACAAAAAGGCAGAGCGGATACCTGGCTATTTACCCTGGCCCGCAGTCGGCTGCTGGATCGCCTGCGCAAGGTAAAACGGTCTGGTGCCTCAGCCACCGTCTCAATGGATGCTGAAGAGATCCAACCGCCAGCGGCTGACGTAGATATATTTGAGGACGTAGTCATTCGCGAGCGTCGTAGCCGGGTAATTGCCGCGTTGAAAACCCTACCGGATGAACAAAAACAAGTCCTGGAGCTAGCCTATTATCAGGGCCTGACTCAAAGCGAAATTGCCACTCAAACCGGCCTGGCCCTGGGCACCGTTAAAACTCGGATTCGGTTAGGATTAAGCAAGTTAAAATCTGCCCTCAGCCCTCAGGAAAACTGGTAGCCCTGACGCAGATCCTCTACCTCAGGAAACCATGCCCAACCCAGACTACTGCTTCTGTGACCTGGCTCCCCTCTATGCGCTTAACCTATTGAGCGACTCGGAGAGAGCCTGGGTTGAGCAGCAGGTAGCAGACTGCCCAGACCTGGCGGAGGATCTCACCACCTATGCGCTAGCCGCCACGGCTTTACCCTACAGCATGCCGCTGCAACCCCTCAGGGACGGGCTTAAAACTCAGCTATTTGAGCAGCTTGGGCTGGAGACTCCTGAGCCGGTCTCTTTATCAGACGGTACCTCTGAGCAACTAGCTCAGCCCTACCGGGCGGTGCGATCGCAGGACTTAGCCTGGCAACCCCATCCTGCTCCTGGTATTACCGTTGCTATTGTGCATAGGGATGTCGTGAAACGGGAACTCGTCGGCTTTTTACGAGCCGAACCAGGTGCTCACTATCCCCTCCACCGCCACGCCACCACCGAAGAAATCTTCATGCTGGAGGGAGATTTAATCATCGGTGACGAGGTTTTTGGGCCAGGCGATTACATCCACTCGCGGCCTGGTTCTAGCCATGCACCCCATACCAGAGGAGGGTGCAAGTTCTTCTTCCATACCTCTATGGATGATGAATACTTAGACTTAGCTATGCCTACATCCCTTTAACCCGGTTCATTCCTTTATCCAGCCATCCCCTAGCCTATACTCCTCAAGATAGAGCCTACGCGCTTGACTCGGTTCCTATAATGGAGACACGGAGGTATGCTGTGGAACCTGAATCCCTGTCTGAATTAGCGTCTCTCTATGCTCTAGGATGTATAGGGCAGGAAGCTCTAGCTGAATGGGAGCCGATTCAGACCAGCCTTCTAGACGATGATGGGTTGGCCTTGGAAACTGAGGCGGCTGAGCTAGAAAATATTGTTGCGGCATTGGCCTATGCTGTTCCCCCCCAGCCAATGGCCGCCAGTTTGAAAGATCGTCTTTTTGAGAGAATTGCGGCAGATTCAAATGCACCAACAGAAGATTCTGCTTTGGAGTCTGTTGCTGCTTTGCTTAGGCAATCCGCCCAAGTGGTCTGGCAGCCTTACTCGACCACACCGGCTATACAAATTGCTACGCTACGTATTGATGAGGCCAACCGCCGGGTTGACTGCTTTGTCCGCAGCTTGGGGCCAGCGAA
>CAYUBC010000036.1:0-14408 GCA_964442885.1 uncultured bacterium
TCGTCAGCACCGGCATCTTAAAAATGTTTGGGGCCGCCGCTTACGGATTGCCGGCAATTGGCCTGCTGGCCGGTAATTTCTACGGCCCGGTGTTGGGCGGCACGGTGGTAGCGCTGCTCGCGGTGCTGATTCCGGTTGGCTCCCCGGTTGTCGGGATTTCATTTATGGCGGGGGCAGCGGGGGCAATGGTGTGCAGTCTGCTGGCCGGGCGGATGCGCTCCCGGGAGGAACTGGCTCTCCTGGGGGGTGGCATTGGCCTCACCCAGGGTGTGGTTTATCTCTTGCTCACTCTGATTGTGAATCCAGTGTCGCTGCTGTCGGCCTGGTCAGGTATTTTAGCCGGAGCCGCCATCCAGGGTATGTATGGCGTGTTGTCTAGCATTGCGGCCCTGGGGCTCAGCCCTTACCTGGAGCACGCCTTCGACCTGATTACCCCAATTCGGCTGGCTGAGTTGTCTAACCCTAACCGTCCGATGCTGAAGCGGTTGGCGTCTGAAGCACCGGGTACCTTTCAACACACTCTGTTTGTGGCTAGCCTGGCCGAGGCAGCGGCCCGCGCCCTGGGCTGTAACGTAGAGCTAGTCCGGGCTGGCACGCTTTATCACGACATTGGCAAAATGCACGACCCGCTGGGCTTTATTGAAAACCAGATGGGCGGCCCCAATAAGCACGACACCCTGAATGACCCCTGGCTGAGCGCAAGCATCATCAAAAAGCACGTTTCCGAAGGCTTAGTCATGGCCCGCAAGTGCCGCCTGCCTAAAGCATTGCAAGCTTTTATCCCAGAGCACCAGGGCACCATGCTAATTAGCTACTTCTACCACCAGGCCCAGGAAATGGCCAAACAAGACCCCGCCATTACCGTCCGCGAAGCCGATTTCCGTTACGATGGCCCCATTCCTCAATCGCCGGAAACAGGCATTGTTATGCTAGCCGACTCCTGTGAAGCGGCTCTGCGCTCCCTCAAAGACGCCACCCCCGACGAAGCCCTGGCGATGGTCAACCGGATTCTGCGCGCCCGCTGGAAAGACAATCAACTGGTCGATTCGGGACTAACCCGTGACCACATGGCCGTCATCGCTGAGGTATTTGTCCAGGTCTGGCAGCAGTACAACCACAAGCGCATTGCCTATCCCAAGGCCGCCCTGGCATCGAGGGCAGGGTAGCGCGATGCTTGGCTATGTCCTCAAACGCCTGCTAATGGCCATTCCTACCCTACTGGCCATTAGTGCAGTGATTTTTTTCATTCTGGCGCTGTCCCCCAGTAACCCCCTGGGCGATTTGGCCACTAACCCCGCCATTACCCCAGAGGTCAGGGAGAATATTCGTCGTTCCCTGGGGCTTGATCAGCCCATTCATATTCGTTATGTGAAATGGACGCTGGCCTTGCTGACCGGCAACCTGGGCTATTCCTTTGCCAGTCGCCTACCCGTAAGTGACCTGATTGCCCAACGCCTGCCTACCACCTTATGGATTATTGGAGTTGCCTACGCCCTGAGTGTGGCATTGGCTTTGCCGCTAGGAATAATCGCTGCGCTTAAGCGCGATAGCTGGATCGATCGCGCAATTACCACCCTGGCGTTTATGGGGTTTTCAACGCCAACCTTTTTTTCGGGGCTGGTGCTGATTATCCTGTTCAGTGTGCGGTTGGGTTGGCTGCCCTTTATTTACGACAGCACCCTGGTAGTCCGGGATGCCGCCAGCCTGGGGCAACTGCTCAAGCAGTCGATTATGCCCATTACGGTGTTAGTGCTGTTTCAAACGGCGGTGCTGCTGCGGTTTGTGCGCGCCGCCATGCTGGAGGAAATTCCCCAAAACTACGTGAAAACGGCTCAAGCCAAGGGCTTAAATCGTTGGCGTATTGTTACCTGGCACATGCTGCGAAATGCGCTGATTCCCGTCATCACGCTGGTGGCGCTAGATATTCCGACCATTTTTACCGGCTCTCTGGTCACTGAGCAGGTATTCCGGGTGCCGGGCATTGGGGCCTTGCTGGTAGACTCCATCTATCGTGGCGATACCCCGGTGGTGATGGCCATTGCCTTTATCTACGCAGTGCTGGTGGTGATCTTTAGTCTGGTGGCTGACCTGCTCTATGGGCTGGTTGACCCCAGGGTGCGCTATGGCCAGTGAAGAGGGCGAGGTCAGGATTGCGCCGGTAGGACAGCCAGCGCAGCGCTCGCACTCCCGGTGGTGGTCGGATCACGTTACCGCCAGTGCTCTGGCGTTACTGGTCATAATGCTCCTGGTTGTTAGCCTGGGCCCGTGGCTCTATCCTGTATCCCCCACCGCCATTGACTTTAACCAGGCGCTCCAGCCGCCCTCCCTGCAATATCCCCTAGGTACCAATGACCTGGGCCAAGACCAACTGGCGCGGCTGGCAGCGGGCGGACGCCTTTCCCTGACCGTGAGTGCGGCGGCGATGGTTGTGTCCATCGGGGTCGGCCTGGTGGTGGGTGCCCTGGCTGGCTTTTGCGGCGGTTGGGGGGATGGCTTGCTGATGCGGCTAACTGACCTGTTCCTGGCTCTGCCCCAGTTGCCTCTAGTGCTGTTGGTGATCTACTTATTTGGTGAATCCGTGCGCGATGCTCTGGGGCCAGAGCCAGGCATCTTTGCGCTGGTGGTCTTGGTGATTGGTGGCCTCAACTGGATGTCGGTAGCGCGACTGGTGCGGGCAGGGTTTTTGACCCTCAAGCAACGCCCCTTTGTGCAGGCGGCGGTAGCGTTGGGCGCTAACCCGTGGCAGGTCATTCGGCGGCATCTCTTACCCAACGTGTTTGGCCCGGTGATTGTAGCCGCTACCCTGGCTGTCGGTAATGCGCTGCTGGCCGAGTCTACCCTGAGCTTTTTAGGGTTGGGCTTTCCGCCCGATGTGCCCACCTGGGGCCGGATGCTCTACGATGCCCAGAACTACATCGAGAGTGCCCCATACCTGGTACTGGGGCCAGGGCTAGCGATTTTCCTCACTGTGTTGAGCGTTAATACCCTGGGGGATCGTCTGCGCGATCGCCTCGACCCAACTCAGCGTTAATTCCCAGCGCCCTGGGGCTGCACAATAAACCCCTGTGCCACAATGAAGGCAAGCTTTACCTCCCTCCCTCTATGACTGTTGCCACAGGCCTTAGACCACTCAGCGTGCGAGATTATCACCGCATGGTAGACGCAGGAATTTTGACAGCGGATGAGCGGGTGGAATTGATTGAAGGACAGCTTTACACGATGGCCGCTAAGGGAACGGCCCACAGCGCAGCGGTCACGCGGATTGATCGGGTACTGTCGCGACGGTTAGCAGGGCAGGCGTTGCTGCGATTTCAAGACCCGGTGCAGCTGAGTGATCTTTCAGAGCCAGAGCCGGATGTGGCGGTGGTACACCTCGACCCCCTTGACTACGAAGACCATCACCCAACACCAGGGGAAATCTTTTTGCTGATTGAGGTGGCAGACAGCACACTACGACGAGACCGAGACCTAAAAATGCCAGTATATGGTCGATCTAACATTGCAGAATACTGGATTTTAGATGTGCAGGAGCGATGCCTATACGTGTTTCGGCAGCCAGGGGCGGAAGGGTACGGGGTAGAGCAGAAGCTCTATGGGTCAGACACCATCGCGCCGCTGGCGTTTCCAGATTGCGAGATGGCCGTAGGGGAGTTTTTGCAATCGGGCAGCCAGCGATAAGATCCATTTGGGCCAAAGCCTAAGAATAGCAAAGCACTTCATGCAACAATAGAGGCAATATGTATGTCCTCTATACGTTGAGAACTTACGGAACCACCCCCCCTGATTTTGGAGCGCAAATTACCGTGGTACTTCTCTTTGGTGCAGCGGCCAGTAGTGGCTTACCCGTTTCTTTTCTTGCTGTTTATGCCGTGGGCTTTATTGCCGCTGTCACCATCGGTTCCATTGCCTGGTATAACTCCAAGCGCCCCCCCGGCTGGGAAGATAAAGACAAGCCCGACTTCCTACCAACGGTCAAATCTGAGGATGACGATGGCGCAGCTAGCTAGTGCCAGGATCTAACCTGGGTACGATAGCGACACCCAATCCTTAACCCTGGCTTGGCTCTGGCCTATCAACCGCACAGCAATGGTTACCAACTCTCTCCGGCGACGCCCGTCCTCAACGCCTCTAACCATAGTCATTCTGCTGTTATCCACCTTCGCCATCGCTGGTTTACAGTGGCAGCGCTTTCAGCAGCTCCAGGCCCAGGCCAGCGGTAACCAAAGCCCAGAGCAACTGCGTCGGCAGGAGCAGCAGGATATGTTGCGCTTATCCCTCCTGCGCCAGGCCCCCAGCTTTGGCTTTGACAATCTCATTGCCAACGGCACCTTTCTGAATTTCTTGCAGTATTTCGGTAATGTAGACGCTCGCCGCCAGGTGGGCTACCGGGTTAGCCCAGAGTTTTTTGAGGTAATTGTTGACAAAGATCCCCGTTTTGTAGACCCCTATCTTTTTCTATCCACCAGCACCTCTCTATTTGCGGGTCAGCCTGAGCGGGCCGTGGTCATGATGCAGCGCGGCACCGCCGCCATGACGCCCACCTTACCTCCTGGCGGCTTTCGGGTGTGGCGCTATAAGGGCATTGACCAACTGCTGTTTTTAGGCGATGGTGACGGAGCCAGGCAATCCTTTGAAACCGCTGCCGCCTGGGCCGAGCAATCCAACCAGCCGGAGGCCGCGACCGTGGCCACTGCTTCCCGCCAAACGGCAGCCTTTTTGGCTCAAAACCCCAGCAGTAAAGCCGCCCAAATTAGCGCCTGGATTCAGGTCATCAATCTCGCGGTCGATGACCAGGTGCAGGCCATCGCCATCGAACGGATTCAAGCCCTGGGCGGCGAAATCTTAGCCCTGGAAGATGGACGAGTGACCGTGCGCTACCGCGAAGACTAAGGCGAGCTCCCACCGGATTAGCCGCACTTCCCCCCCTTGACCCATGTTATTTCTAAGAACTCTGACCATCCCCAGCCCAGCCGGGCAAAAACCCAAGAGATAATCAAGGCAACTGCCGTTGCCTTAGCCCCCGCTGCCCTATGGCCGCCGAAAGCAATTTCATACTTGACATGACTCTAGCCCTGGGAGCCTCTGCCCTGGGTGGCTATCTGGCCCATCGCCTGCGACAGCCAGCGCTGTTGGGCTACCTGGTGTCGGGGTTGGTGATTGGTCCCTACGGTCTGGGGTTGCTCAGGGATGTCGAGCAAATTCAATCCCTGGCCGAAATTGGCATCGCCTTTTTGCTCTTTGCCCTGGGCGTCGAGTTTTCCCTGACCGAACTCAAGCGCGTCAGAGCCATTGCCCTCCAGGGCAGCCTTTTGCAAATGGGCTTAACCACGCTGCTGGTGTTGGGCATTTCCCTCCTGGCCGGTTGGGTTACCTCACCGCTGCAGGGAGTGTTTTTGGGTCTGGTGCTGTCTCTGTCATCAACGGCGGTGGTGCTTAAAACCTTGACCGAGCGGGGTGAAACTAGCACTGTGCACGGGCAGATTATGCTGGCTCTGCTGATTGCCCAGGATTTAGCCCTGGGGGTCATCCTGGCGATATTGCCCGTGCTGAGACAAACCGATGGATTCTGGATGATCCTGGGGCTGGCCAGCCTGAAAATCATTCTGTTTTTGGGTGGTGCGTTAGTACTGGGCCGCTGGGTGGTGCCTCGGCTAATTCAGCACATTGCCGCTACCGAAAGCGGTGAACTCTTTTTGCTGACTGTGGTAGCCCTGTGTTTGGGGGTGGCCTGGGTCACGTCTTACCTGGGCCTGTCTATTGAGATGGGAGCCTTTGTCGCTGGGTTGATGATCTCCGAAATTGACTACGCTGACCAGGCCTTAGGCAAGGTGCTACCTCTACGAGATACCTTTGCCTGCCTCTTTTTTGCCTCCATCGGCATGTTAATTGATCCGATGTTGCTGAGGGAAAATTTGGCCCTGATTCTGGAGCTAGTCACGGTCATTATGGTCGGCAAGGCGGCTATTGTTTTGCCGATTGTGCTGCGCTTTGGCTATTCTCCCAAAACAGCGGTTTTAGCGAGCTTTGGGCTTAACCAAATTGGCGAATTTTCCTTTGTGCTGGCGCTGGTGGGCTTACAGATGGGCCTCATTTCTGAACAGCGCTACTCACTCCTGTTGGCTACTATCGCCATTACCCTGATGCTGACGCCCCTGTGGATTAATCTGGCCCCCTATGTGGCTGATCGCTTAGACCGCCTGCCCCTGGTGCGCCCCTATCTCAAGCGCCTGGAGGAACCCAAGCTCCTGTCAGTGCCAGAAGGACTGCGCGACCACGTGATTGTGGCGGGCTATGGCCGGGTGGGGCAGGTGCTGGTGAACATGCTGCTGAGCCAGGGCTATCCGGTTCTGGTGGTGGAAAATAGCGAAGCTGCCGTGCAGGGGTTGCGCCAGCGGCAAATTCCCTTTGTGTTTGGCGATGCCGACAACGAACTGGTGATCGAGAAAACCCATCTAGAAACTGCTAAGGCGATGGCGATCGCTCTGCCTGACCCGGCTAGCACTCGCCTACTCTTGCAGCGAGCCCTGGCCAGGGTGCCGAACCTGGATATTATTGCCCGCTGCCACACCAACCGCGAAATCGATCTGCTGACTCAGCTAGGGGCTAAAGAGGTCGTGCAACCGGAGTTTGAGGCGGCTCTAGAACTGGGATCTCACCTGCTGCACAGCCTGGGCCAACCGGCCTGGCAGGTAAACGCCGTGCTGGAGTGGATTCGGCAAGACCGCTACCGCAGTATTCGCCCGGATCGTCAGATCGGGGAAAAGTAGCGCCACCTGGCGGCTAATCTCCGGCCCAGAGATTTGGAATAGACGCAATAATAAAGATAGTGCTGATGGCCTGGGGTGCTTTATGACCCAGGGGTTTTCTGTCGGTTGGTAAGCGGCCTGAATTGGCAACGCCCCATACGGCCATCAATCAGCTTTCATCCTTGCTATGGTTCAGACCCCCTGCGCCAGGGTTGACGTAGGGGGTCTATTTAACCAACTCCCGCCCTTCTGTGCCAACTAATGACCGCCGAACCCAACTTTGTTCTCGATTTAACTGTGGCCCTGGGGGCCTCAGCCCTGGGCGGTTACCTGGCCTATCGCCTCAAGCAGCCCGCACTACTGGGCTATTTACTCACCGGCCTGGTCATTGGCCCCTACGGTCTGGGCCTGCAAAGTGATGTGGAGCAAATCCAGGCCCTGGCCGAGGTCGGCATTGCCTTTCTGCTGTTTGCCCTGGGCGTGGAGTTTTCCCTCACGGAGTTGAAACGGGTGCGGGCGATCGCCCTCCAGGGCAGCTTTCTGCAAATGGGCTTAACTACGCTGCTGGTCTGTTCTGTCTCGCTGCTGTCAGGCTCGGCTACTTCACCGCTCCAGGGCATCTTTTTGGGTTTGGTGCTGTCCCTATCCTCTACGGCGGTGGTTCTTAAAACCCTGACTGACCGGGGCGAAACCAGCACCATCCACGGCCAGGTGATGCTGGCCCTGTTAATCAGTCAGGATCTGGCCCTGGGGCTGATGCTAGCGATTTTGCCGGTGCTTAACCAGCCCGATGCCCTGGGGCCAGCCCTGGCCCTGGCCGGTCTAAAGATTCTAATCTTTCTGGCTGGGGCACTGGCACTGGGCCGCTGGGTGGTACCTCGGCTGATTCAGCACATTGCCGCTACTGAAAGCAGTGAGTTATTTCTGCTAACCGTAGTCGCCCTGTGCTTGGGAGTAGCCTGGGTTACCTCAAAACTGGGCCTTTCCATCGCTATGGGAGCCTTTGTGGCAGGACTCATGATCTCTGAAATTGACTATGCCGACCAGGCCCTCGGCAAAATTCTGCCCCTGCGCGATACCTTTGCCTGTATCTTTTTCGCCTCCATCGGCATGTTGATTGATCCCGCCCTGCTGGTCAGCAACCTGGATAAGATTTTGGAGCTGGTCACCCTGATTATGGTGGGTAAGGCGCTGATCATTCTGCCCATTGTGCTGGCCTTTGGTTACTCCCTCAGAACGGCTGTGCAGGCCAGCTTTGGCCTTAACCAAATTGGGGAGTTTTCCTTTGTGCTGGCCCTGGTGGGGCTAGAGATGGATTTGATTTCCGAGCAGCGCTACTCGTTACTGCTGGGTACCATCGCCATCTCGTTAATGCTGACCCCGCTGTGGATTAACCTCGCCCCCAAAGTTGTGGACTGGCTTTACCAGCTACCGGCGCTTAAGGGTTACCTGAAACGTTCAGAAGAACCTAAACTGCTGTCGGTGCCAGAGGATATCCGCGATCACGTCATCGTTGCGGGCTATGGCCGCGTGGGGGAAGTGCTGGTTAACGTGCTGCTGAGCCGAGGATACTCAGTGCTAGTCGTTGAAAACAGCGAAACCGCTGTCCAGCGCCTCCGCAACCGCCATGCGCCGCTGGTACAAATCCCCTTCGTTTATGGGGATGCCGATAGCGAGCTGGTGCTGGAAAAAACCCACCTGGAAACCGCCAAAGCCCTGGCCATTACGCTGCCAGACCCCACCAGCACCCGCCTGTTGCTGCAGCGGGCACTGGCGAAAGCACCGGATCTAGACATCATCGCCCGCTCCCACAACAACGAGGAGATTGACATCCTCACCCAGTTGGGAGCCCGCGAGGTCGTGCAGCCTGAGTTTGAGGCAGCTCTAGAGCTGGGCTCCCACGTTCTCAACACCCTGGGCGAAAAGTCTATTGAAATTCAAGCGGTGCTGGAGTGGATTCGCCAGGATCGCTACCGTAGCATCCGCCCCGCTCACCAGCTAGGCGATGGCTAGTATCAAGCGGCTAACGGCCTAAATCACCGCCAGTTTCTCGCTGGTTTTCTCCTCTAGTTTGGCAATGGTGGCGGCACCGACTACGCCATCGGCCTTGAGGCCATTAGCTTCCTGAAACTGCACCACAGCTTTAAAGGTGGCCGCACCAAAGTGTTTATCTGCCGCTAGCTGATCGGGCTTCAAATTCAGGGCTTTGCGCAGCATGAGCTGTAGTTGGCCTACTTCCTCAGCAAATAAGCCCTTCGTTAGAACCGGTGTTTTTCCAAACCCCTGAGCAGGAGATTTGCTCACCTTAGAGGCAGTAGTAGGCCCCCACTGACCATCAACTTTGATGGGGTCAGTAGGGTTAAATTCATTCCACAGTTCCTGAAACGCGCGAACTTGCAAAGGCCCTAAATCTTCGCCGCCACCCTTATAGTCAAAATGCATGGGGTCAAAGCTGCCAATCCACATCCAGTTTTGTTTTTCCAAAAAAGGTCGCCAACTGGGGGCTTCTTGAATGTCAATGGCCAGCGCACTATTGTGGTTGCTTTGGGGTGGCGGAGCTGCCGCTCGAATGCCACAAAGGCTGCGCTCAAATTGAAGCCGTAGCATATACTGCTGCATGGGTGTGCGCAAACAACTGTTAATATGCAGCTTAACGCCCCGGTCTTCAACCGCTTTTATTAGGGCTTTGTAGGCCGCAGTTTGCAAATAGGGATTGTTCTGGTTACCCTCGCAAACAATTAACTCATGATCAATGCGAGAAAGTTTATCGGGACGTTCAGCGATAATTTTCTCCAACACCTGAAGCGAAAGCCCCTGGACTTGCCCTGTATCGCAACCAGCCACCAGCGTAGAGAGTTGTACCATTGGTTTTTTCCCTGAGTAAGAATGTGCAGAGTGGTATCTTTGGGCCAGGCTTTAATAGCTAAGCCGTGAGTTTTCGACCCACCTTAAAGGCAGCTTCAAACCGGTCAAGGCCGTGGGTGCCGCCATTAACAGCTCGTCGAGCAGATTTTAGATCGTTCGTCAGCAAGGCTTCACGAATGCGGCGCTCAACATTTTTTAGAAAGGCCGCTAAAATCTCGGCAGCCACTTCTGGCTCATTGGCCAGGTTAGGAGTCTTGATCAGATCCCTACCAATTTGAGCGCCGATTTTGGTATAGTTGGCGCGCCCGGTTAATTGAATAAAGCCACGACCCTTAAAATCTGATCCATCCATTGGGCCTTTATTGCCTAAATCCTTACGGTTGTCATAAAGAGAAAATGCGGTTCCACTGGGGGGAGTATTGTAGCGAGATTTAAATTCATCAATGGGCACAAATCCTTCGGTTTCCGCACGAGTTGTAGCCAGGGCCATCAGAATCATGTCGCGATCGCCCAGGCCAAATTTCTTTAAGCCCGCCAAAATAAACGGTAAATTTGTTTTGATATTGCCAATGGGAGTAGACGGAAACATCTCGGAAACGACAGCCACCGTAAATTTATCAGCGGCATCCGGGCGTTGATCTTGAGGAGTCGCGTTGAGTCCCAGGGCGGTCAAGGTTTGTGCGCCGACAATGCCATCGGCCAGCAATCCTTCACTTTTTTGAAAGGCTATTACTGCCGCTTCCGTACCATTGCCAAAGTCGCCATCCACAGCACCCGGGTCAAATCCCTTCTGTTTCAACACTTCTTGCAAGGCGATGACCCGATCACCCTTTGCCCCTTTTTTCAGATTCATGGTTATGTAGTTCCCCTAATGTTTATATCTCACGCCATGACACTTACATTCTTCTAGAAAGCCGTTCTCCAAATGAAAATAAATTTGCGCCTAAACCTACTTTAGACGGAGCCAATTTAGCGGCACAATACCCGCTAGGGTAATACAGCATAACTCTGGTTGATAAGACTTACAGCATTTCTTCTCCGTGTAAAGCCTAATTTAACGGTGCTGACTTACCTATGCCAAAAGGAGTTTGGCACAAGGATGTAGCAACACCTAAACCAAAGTGATTCTTAAAGAAACACCTTTTCAAGATATTTAGAATGTCCTGAATCCATCAACGCCAGTTTTGGTTGGCTAGTGCTGGATTCAAAACTATCAAATCTGCTGGATAAACCTAGCCTTTCTTAGCTTATCCGCCCCATCTATAGGAGCAAACCTATGCTTTAAGAAATTAAACAGTCCTACGTTGGCCGTCGGCTCACTCAGCTCGATAATCTCCGGATTTACCGCCGGTTTTGCTCAGCAGGAGCACCGACTGAATTTCCATGGATTTCTCCAGAGCCTTGGCCATGTCGTAAAGGGTAAGCGCAGCCACAGTAGCCGCCGTCAGCGCTTCCATTTCTACACCAGTTTCAGCCTTGACCTTAACCGTAGCCTGGATTTGATAGCCCGGTAGCGCCGCATCGGGGCTAATCACCACCTCCACCTTTTGAATCGGCAGAGGATGACAGAGGGGAATGAGATTGGCGGTTTGTTTAGCCGCCATAATTCCAGCAATGCGAGCGGTGCCCAGGACATCACCCTTGGGAGCGTTGCCAGCCTCAATAGTAGTCAGGGTGGCCAGCTGCATCTTAACGGCGGCTACAGCCACGGCTTCGCGTACGGTTTCAGCTTTAGCGGTGACATCGACCATTTGGACCTGCCCCTGCTGGTCGATGTGGCTAAGCGCTGGCGCTGGTTGGGAATTAGTTGTCATAGGAATACACTATCCCCTAAATAATGTGTTAAACTAAGAAGCCTGCGAGGGCGTGTAGCTCAGTGGACTAGAGCACGTGGCTACGGACCACGGTGTCGGGGGTTCGAATCCCTCCTCGCCCGTTGAACTGATCTTGAAAAGCCAGTCGTGGTTTGCTACGACTGGCTTTTTGTTGGCCATTTCGTTAACCCTTCAGGTCGTTAACCCTGACGCCGATTGATCAGCGAAATGTAGTAAAGCAGGTTTAGGAAGGCATAGAAAGCTGTAGCGACGTAAGTCCAGGCAGCGGCGGTGAGAACGGCCCGTGCTCCTTTGCGTTCATCACCCTGCAAAATGCCAAGTTCATCCACCAATCGTAGGGCTCGGGCAGAGGCATCAAACTCCACCGGCAAGGTAACGATGTGAAAGACCAAGACAGAGGCGAAGAAAATAACGCCTAACCAGGCCAGGTTAAAGATTTGGAAAATCAGGCCTGCCATAATCAGCATTGGCCCCAGGCGAGAACCCAGGTTAACCAGAGGCACCAGGGAAGCCCGCAGGTTCATAAATTTGTAGCCCTGAAAGTCTTGCAACACGTGGCCGCACTCGTGGGCGGCCACCGCCGCCGCCGCCAGAGAATTAGAGTTGTAGATGCCTTGGGACAGGCGAACGGCCTTGGCGCGAGGATCGTAATGATCCGTAAGCTCACCGGCTACGGGTTCGATTCTAACCTCTCGAATGCCCTGCTTGGCCAGGATAGTTTGGGCTACTTGCGCCCCGGTCATACCCATAGTAGACGGGATTTTCGAGTAGCGATGGTAAGTACCTTTTACTCTATTCTGTGCCCAGAACATCAGCAACATGCCGGGAATCATGAACACGAGATACATTGGGTCGAAGAACATAGCAATTGCTCAAAAACAGGGGAATTAAGAACAGCTAACTTCCCTGAAATCATAGCAGGCGGTTCTAGGCCCATCGTTAAACTTTAGGGGCTGATCATATTTGCGGCCCCGTTGGGCGGGCGTTTACCTCAGGGTCACGATCTAACACCCGCCAGTCTTTATAGTTCTGATTCAATTAAAAACCCGTTTTGCTCTTGCCCCACCTCAGCCTCTACCGGCACAGCGATAGACAAATCAGGAATTGGAAAGACTGGTTGGTCGAGCGCAATTTGCAAGGCTGGCGCGCTAGAGTTTTGAGACAGATGCCACGCCTCATGCCCCGGGGCCATGCTGCTAGACAACAGGTTGAGCATACCCACCACAACCACTCCGGCACTGGCCATGCTGACCATCCGAAATCGCTGATTAAGGCACTGAAACACCTGCGCCAGTGTCACCTCGGCATCACAGGCAGTAATATAACTCTCTTCTCGGAGGCCTTGGCGCAGAGCCAACAGGCGGTTGTACAAACACTTGGCAGTGGGGTCGCTGTTTAGCCAGGTTTGCACCAGGCTGCGCTCTTCTGGGGTAACTTCCCCATCCAAGTAAGCGCTCAGTAGTTCGAAGCGATCGCGTTTCATGACGTCTAGTTCTGAACAGAGCGAGGTAGGCCGATTCACCAACTGGCCAGACCGCACACAATCGTCCATAGGGTTACAAACTGTACCAGTCGGGTAGGGGGAGGTGGACATACCGAGAGCAGCACCTAAAGTCATTACACCAGACGGCAAGCTAAGCGTTTGGTTTCCGCCCACAAAGTTAAGGTAGACCTAACGCCGTATTTCTACTGCCGTTTCTGATCATAATGGCAATACTCAAAAATCGGTAATATTCCCCTAGGCTTATTTACTCAAAATGGTTGCTGCACCCTGATTGTTGCCCTTTAACTGAACCAGACTTAACCAAGCCTTAACATAAGGTGGCCGGTCTGTTGACGGAAGGAGGCGGATCGCAGGTCAGTGCTAACCTGCTCTAATGTCCCAGATTAACGTCCCAGATAGGGTTGTAAATCGCTCTGCAAGCGCTGTCGGGCGCGGGCAATACGTGACTTAACGGTACCTAAAGATACCTCTGTGATGTCGGCAATTTCTTCGTAGGATAAGCCCTGAATCTCCCGTAACACAATAGCCGTCCGAAAAACGTCGGGCAAATCGGCAATGGCCTGATGGAGATGAGCATAGAACTCTTGAGTCATTAGCGCGTCCACAGGCCCAGGGTCAGTGGCAGGTACATCCCAATCAATAGCGCCATCCTCCAGAGTCAGCGGTGCGTCTAGGGATAGGGTTGCCCGGCTGCGTTTACGCCGACGCAGCTCATCGTAAAACAAGTTGGTGGTAATTCGCCCCAACCAGCCCTTAAATTTAGCGGGCTCGTTCAGGCGTCGCAGGTTGCGATATACACGAATCCAAACTTCCTGGGCTAGGTCAGCCCGGTCTGGCCAATCGGGGGCCAAATGATAGAGCAATTTATCGACATGGCCCTGATAGCGCCGCAGGAGTTCAGCAAACAGCGCCTTATCCGGGCGGATACGCTGCTGGCATAGGGCCACCAATTCTGAATTGGTCAACTCCGATGGATTGACCGACGGCTTGGGAACTCTGAGGGAAACAGACCAAGTGGAAAACATAGATTGACTCATAACTTCCGAGTTACGCCAGTAACTAAGCGATGGCAATTCAAGCTGGACGATTACAGACTCGCTAAGTAGGCGGTAGTGGCTCCGGTATGACGCCTGTGTCAAAGGCTGACCGTATTGTGCCCGGAGATCGGAACCCTCGGCGGCTACCGTGTGCCTGTGGATTGTCTGTCACACCCCAGGGTAATAGCCGTGGAACTGGGGAATAAAGACCAGAACCGTAGCAGATTAGACGAAAACTCTAAGCGTATGTATGGGTCAAGACCGACAAAAACCCCCTAAATCCACCGCATTTGGGATAAGCTAGCGCTAATGCACTCCTGAGATTTCCAGCCCAGGAGTGGTATAACAGAAAAAGTGTCCATCCTTTGGAGAGGTGGCAGAGTGGTCGAATGCGCCCGACTTGAAATCGGGTGTGCGCAAG
>CAYUBC010000037.1:0-14166 GCA_964442885.1 uncultured bacterium
TCCGATGTAATCGTTAAGCTGGATTCGTTTATTACCCCCTTCCAGTTTGGCGACGTCAACATCTCGCTGTTTCGAGAGCTGCTGATTCAGGCCCAGGTGATAGCGGCCCGCTACCGCACGGGGGATGGCACCGGGGCAGCGGGGGTAACGCCAGCCACCTCCTGTGTGCAAGACTCTAACCAGGCCCTGTTTATCGCCATGCAGCAGGTGAGGCGGCAAATTGAGAGCAATCCCCAGGTGATTGAGTGGCTGCGGCAAAATCCCACCAGTCCGGAAGCAGCCCGTGCCAAGCAGTTCATTGCCCTGGGGCAGGACCTAGAGACACTGCTGGTGCCCTACGGGGTAATTCGCCCCGACTGGCAGAACAATGCCGAATCCCTCGCTGGGGTGCAGCCGCGGGGGGCGTTTACCACCAACACCGGACTGTTTAGTGGGGCGCTCAGTTGGCAGACCATGATGCCCCGCTGGGCCCACGATGCCGTGGCCCGCACCTTTTTGTTAAACGGTGGGCAGCTCTGGTTTTTGCGCACCAGCATGGTGGGCGGCGAAGACCCCCTGGTTGAGCCCATTCCGCCGACTACGGTAATGGGCGGCATCCCCCTGGTTGGGCGGGCGATCCAGCGGCTGGCCGATAGCATTGCCAGTTGGCCGCGGGGGCCGTGGCCGTTGCTCGGTGCGGGAGCCCTGGCTATCTACGGGGCGATCGCCATTCCCCTGGGCCGTCGCAACGGTTTCTTAATCCGGCGTAATGCTATCGGCAACCCGGTGTATTTTGGTTTGGACGCGCTACGGCTGCTGCTGATTCCGGCCCTGGTGGAGGAGGTGATTTTTCGGGTCATGCTGTTGCCCCACCCCAACGAGGGCGTACCGGGCTGGCGCTGGTTAGGGTGGACCAGCCTCAGCCTGGTGCTCTACGTGCTGTACCACTGGCTGCTGGGTAGGACAATCTATCGGGGAGCCAGGGATACGCTCAGCGATCGCCGGTTTCTGGTGCTGGTAGGCTGGTTGGGGCTGTTGCTAACTGGCCTGTACTGGATCACCGGCTCCCTCTGGCTGATTGTGCCGGTTCACTGGGTGGCGGTGCTGGTCTGGATCTATGCCCTGGGTGGCAAAGGTCGGTTACCTCAACGACGATTCTTTAAACCTAAAAAATCTCGTTCCAAGACTACCGCTGACCAGAGCGATCCGCTGGCTGCATAGTTAAAACCACGCTGGCACACTGGGGTTATTGATTGGAGTGCATTTATGACGGGAACCTGGGTTAAGGAAACGGATCAGGCCATCTACTTGATGGCTGGCAATGCCTACCTGGCGGCGCTGCCCAAGCGACCATCCACCACCAATCCCAAAGAGCAGGTGGTGGATGTTACCACCCTCAAATCCTGGTTTGCCCGCAGCGACAAACCTCGCGCTATGACGGTGTCGGTAGGAACCGGGGCACCGGAGCCTGGCCCAGCCCCACAGCCCCCTAAACCTGGCGACAGCGGCCTGGTGATTGACCACAACGGCCAGCTCAGGGTGGTGCAGGATACCTTCTTCAAGGTCAGCCCCCGGCAATCTAGCCAATTAGGTGATCATGAAAAAGTGCTGGTGAAGCGGGGCTCAGTATTTGAGTTCCGCTACTACAACGATGCGGGTAATTTGCACTGGCTGGTTGAACTGCTCGAACCCACCCTGGGAGATGGCCGCCGCACCACCTGGTATGTCTACACCCCGGATATTCGCCTGGGCACCGATGCTGTGCTCACCGTCACCTACGACACGCTATTTAAGCTAGAGCCCAAGCCCTCCAACCAGTTGCCCAATGCGGCCAAGGTGTTTGTCGCGGCTGACAGCCAGTTTCCGTTGGCCTCCTTCATGCCTGCCGCCGCTGACCATACTCTGGTGGAACTCAAGGACACGACCCTGGGGCCAAATAACGGCACCCTCTGGTACGTCTACAACCTCCACGCCCGGGCCGACACCGAGGGCGACACCAGCGCTCCCCACGATGGGTTGCAGATTCAAGCCTTGCAGGACACCTACTTTACTCTCAGCCCCAAGCCCCCTAGCGAATTGCCCGCCGCCCAAAAGGCTCTGGTGAAAAAGGGTACGGTGGTTGACTTTCAGTACTATACCAACCTCGGTGACCAGGGCTGGCAGGTAGAACTGGTAAAGCCCACGCTGGGGGATGGCAAAGCTACCACCTGGTACATCAACCCGCAGGAAACCCGCCTGCTCTCCGCCATTACCCTGACGGTGACCAGTGACACGGTCTTTAAGCAAGAACCCAAACCCTCGTCGCAACTACCGGCTTCGGCCAAGGTATCGGTTAACCGCAACAGCCGGTTTCCGCTGGTGAACTACCTGCCTGCAGCGGGCGACCACACCAAAATTATGCTGGCCGACACGGGCCTTGGCCCCAACCAGGCCACCACCTGGTATGTCTACCAGCCCCATGTCACCATTGCGGGGCAGCGGCAGTTGTTGCAGGTGGTGGGCGACACGGTGTTTAAGACCAGCCCGGTGCTCTCTAGCGAACTACCGGAGGCCGAAAAAGTCCTGGTGAAGCGCAACACCGTTTTTGAAGTGAGTTCCTACGCTCAGCCGGAGAAAAACCACGTCAGACTGGCGCTCAAAGGCGCATTTCTTGGCCCCCAAAACCGCAACACCTGGTATGGCTACGTGTCGGATATTTTCATCGTGGGGACTGAAATTGGCAATAATCCCAACGACCAGGGCAATCCGCCGCCGCCACCGGGAGATCGCGGCATTCCCCTCAAGTTCCCAGGGTTCTCAGGGACTTACTATTCCAACGATCCCATCTACGGGCAAACCCAGTATGGCGAGCGGGGGAACTTTACCTGGGGCGAGGCGCTGCACGTCGACCGGGCCACGGGTAACTACCGGCGTCCGGCCAGTGCCGATGTTATCTACGGCATTCTTCGCATTGCTAAGGCCCTAGAAGACATCCGCAAACGCTTTGGCAATAAGCCCATCACCATTAATTCCTGGTACCGCGATCCGGCCACAAACGCGGCTGTGGGCGGTGCCTCCCAATCTCGCCATTTGCTGGGGGATGCCGTGGACTTTGTCGTGTCGGGGGTGCATCCCTACGATGTCTACGCCAACCTGGATCGCTGGTGGGGGAGCCAGGGCGGGCTGGCCAGCTCCAAAGTGTTTACCCACATCGACGCCCGGGGCTACAGAGCCCGCTGGAACTACGATGGCAGTGGTGTTGCTCAGGCAGGAGAAGCAGATGGCAACCTGGATTAAGGAAACCGACCGGGCCATTTATCTGATGCAGGGCAATCGGTGGATTTCTCGTATTACCAAAGCCCCCTCCCAGAGCAACCCCAAGGAGCAGGTGGTCAACATCACAGGCATGGAAGCCTGGTTTGACCGACCCGATGCTCCCGCTGGCATGACCATTTCAATGGGCACGGGTGCCCCTGAACCAGAGCAGTGGGTGCCGCCCCAAAATGGGCAAATCAACCAGGCGGGGCTGGAACTCATCAAACACTTTGAGGGCTTACGCACCACCGCCTACAAAGATCCCGTTGGCATCTGGACGATTGGCTACGGCCATACCTCTATGGCAGGGCCACCCCCAGTCTACGAAGGCATGACAATTACCGCCGCCGAAGCCGAAGCGATTCTCCAGCAGGATTTAGATATCTTTGAGCGAGGGGTAACCGCTGCGCTGACCATCACCACCAACGAAAATCAGTTTTCGGCCATGGTGTCCTTTGCCTTTAATGTGGGCCTGCGGGCCTATCGCAGTTCTACCCTGCTACGCAAGCACAACGCCGGCGACTTTGCCGGAGCTGCCGACGAATTTCCCCGCTGGGTCTACGCCGACGGCCAGGTACTACCAGGGCTGGTGCGCCGCCGCCAGGCCGAACGGGAGCTGTATTTGAAAAGGTAGAGGTGTGGATGAAGGTAGGAGGCAGACGGCAGTGACCAGCTAACGACCAAGCCTGATTGACTGACAAAACCTGTGCAACGCCTGCTATTGCGTAGGTTCGGTGCAACGAAGTGAAACCCAACAGCAGCAGGCTTTTTGGGGTTCCGCTCAGGCTTCACCCAACCTCAGTAGATCACAAAGTCCCCTGCTGGCCCTCATCCCCCAGCCCCTTCTCCCAAAAATGGGAGAAGGGGAGCCAGAAAAACTCAAAGCCCCTCTCCCAAGCTTGGGAGAGGGGTTTGGGGTGAGGGCAGAGTCAATGCGGAGAGAAGCTTTTTCGATCTACTGAACCTACAACCTACACATCAAGGCTTGACAGATTACTGGGACTCCCACCAATTATCTCCGTACCGTTGGCAGCAACGCAGGGTTAGCTGGCGGGCAAAAATGGATGCAATCTAATTGAGTTTGCGCACCATGCGAACCAGGTCGGGTGAATGGTTAATTTCTGGCAGGTTTTGTAGGGCAAACCAGGCCAGGTCATGAGACTCTTCAGAAACAATAAAGTCCATCTCTTTGGCCACCAACAAATACCGAACATCATAATGCACATGGGCCGGTTCCTTGGCCGCAGGAATAGGATGATGGTCAATATCAAAAATATCAGTTTGTAGCGGTTCAATGGCCTGAATACCCGATTCTTCCTGGGCTTCTCGTAGGGCGCCAGCCAGCATAGAACCATCCCCTGCCTCGATGTGCCCACCCAGTTGTAACCAGCGGCCCAGCTTTTTATGGTGAGTCAATAAAACATGGGAAAGCGCCGGATTAACCACCCAGGCCGACACGGTTAAATGGCCCGCATAATTATCCCGCTGCCAAAAGCGATCGTGAGTTCTTAAAAACGCCAGCGTTGCCGTTTTAGATGCGGCTTCCTCTTGGTCAAACGGGGGATGAGACAATACGGCATCCAGACAAAATTGTACGTTCATTAGTGATGTGTTCAGGGTCTACCTTCAACTACAGTTCAATCCACCGGCGTAGTAGATTAGATTGCACCTTAGCCAGCAGGTCAAACTCATGGGTCTTGCCGTGCTGCCCATACAACGACTGGGATGCTGTCTCCAGGTCAAACAAAATCTCCCGCTGAGCTGGGTCACGAATCAGACTTTGCACCCAGCTTACGGCCACCAGGCGCACTCCCTCAGTAACCGGATTAACGCGATGGAGGGTCGAGGCCGGGTAAAGCACCAGCGCCCCGGCATCCAGCTTAAAGGCTTGCTCCCCCTGGGTGCTGTCGATCACCAGTTCGCCGCCCTGGTAAGTGCTGGGATCATTCAAAAACAGCGTAAATGACACATCCGATCGCATCGGTTGCCCCTGGCCGGTCATCAGAGCATTGTCGGTGTGGCTGCCGTAGCTCATGCCCACCTCGTAGCGGCTGAGCAGCATGGGATGGAGGGTGCGGGGCCGCACCGCAATTTGAAACAGCCCATTGCGCTGCAAGGCCGCTGTAATTTGGGCGCGAATTTCCTTCAGGGCCGTAGAGTCTGAGGGCAGTTGGGTGTTGTGCTTAACCGCCTGGGCATGCCAGCCAGCGGTTAGCTTGCCATCCACAAACTGAGCTGTGGCCAGCGCCGCCGTAATGGCGTCAACCTCGGCTGGGCTCAACACCTCACCAATGCACAAAATCACGCCTGCTCAACCTCCCGAAAAACCCTATCCCCAGCTTATCCAACCCAACCCAAATGGGTAAGCTACCCTCCACCCTTTACCCTCCACCCTCTATTCCCTGCCCCCCTGCTCAGAGTTTTGTAACGAACACTACCAACCCCCATAGCCGACTCCCGGTTGCAGCGCTAAAGTAAAGATTCCTCTAGTTATAGCCGTCTCCAGTGGAACTCGCTCCGCCAACCGCCACCGATATCCAGGGCATTTTTGACCGCATTGCCCCGGTCTACGATCAGCTGAACCAGCGCCTCAGCCTGGGGCTGCACCATGTCTGGAAGCACATGGCCGTGCGCTGGAGTGGTGCAACGGCTGGGGATACGGCCCTTGATGTCTGCTGCGGCAGTGGCGATTTAGCCATCATGCTGGCCCGTCAGGTGGGGGCAGCGGGCACCGTCTACGGGCTGGACTTTTCCCCAGAGCAACTGGCGGTGGCCCGGCGGCGATCGTCCCAAATTACTCTACCTACCGCTATCCAGTGGCTTCAGGGCGATGCCCTGGCCCTGCCCCTGGCCGACCAAACCGTTGACGCCGCCACCATGGCCTACGGTTTGCGCAACCTGACGGATATTCCCAGCGGCCTGGCCGAGCTGCGGCGGGTGCTAAAGCCGGGGGCTAGGGCGGCAATTTTGGATTTTCATCAGCCCTCAAGTACTTGGATGCAGCAGTTTCAGCGCTGGTACCTGGAGCAAATTGTGGTGCCCACCGCCTGCGAACTGGGTTTGACCGATGAATACGCCTACATTGCGCCCAGTGTCGAGCGGTTCCCGACTGGGGCAGAACAGGTCAACCTGGCCTACCAGGTCGGGTTTTCCCAGGCAGTTCACTACCCCGTTGCCGGGGGGTTGATGGGGGTTTTGGTAGTGAGTTACGGCCATGACCTGGGCTGATTTGTGGCTGTTGGCGGCTCCGCCTTTGTTTGGGGGTGTGATTGGTTATTTCACCAATGACATCGCCATCAAAATGCTGTTTCGACCTTACCGGGCGATTTATGTCGGCAATCAAAAACTGCCGTTTACGCCGGGGCTTATTCCCAGCAACCAGGAGCGGCTGGCCAAACGCATTTCCGACACTATTATGGGATCGCTGCTGACCCCAGAGGAACTGCAAAACCTGGCCCGCCGCCTGCTGCAAACCGAGCGTACCCAGGCGGCGATTAAGTGGCTGCTGGAACTGGCCCTGGATCAGGTAAAAAGCCGCGCCCAGGTGCGTACCGCTCAAATTGCCGGGAGCATTCTGGAAGACCTGTTTGGCAAGTCTCTACCCCGGCTGCTGCGGGTCTGGGCCAGGCGGGAAGACTTTTTGGAACCTCAGTTAAATCAGCTGTTTGACCAGGCGTTGCTGGATTTTAAGTTCAGCCCAGAACAGGCCGACCAAATTGCCACCTGGATGCTCACGGGTGTGTTTCCCCCCGACAAGGTGCGCCAGTTGGTCATCGACTTCCTCACCGATCGCAACATTCAGGTGATTGACACCATTTTTCGGGAGCGCACCAGCGGCACCTACTGGGTGGTGGCGAACCTGTTTGGGGTTCGCAATGCCCTGGCTCGCCTGCGGGCCTTTTGTTTAGACGAGCGCGAAGTCAGCAATGCCCGCATTACCGAACTTATTACCGCGCTACAGGTCAAGAAGCGGCTGCGGGACTGGTTGCAGCAGGTGTCGCTGCAAAACCTGCCGGTGGCCACGGTGCGACAAATTCGCCGCAATCTACGCGAGTCAGTGCAGGGCTACATCCAAACTCTGGGGCCAGAGTTTTTGCGGGGCCTGGGGGCTTCAGTTAACTGGGAAATGCTGGCCACGCAGTTGATCAACCGCCTGCAACATTCTGAGGTAATCAGCCAGTCCCTCGACCCGGTCAGCGAAGAACTGGCGCTCATCCTCGAACGCTACCTGGAGCGAGATTTGGAATCTCTGATTGCCCAAATCATCCCGATTTTGAATATCGACCAGGTGATTATTGACCGGGTTCGCGGCACTTCCCCCAGGGAACTGGAGTTGGCCATTCAGGGCATTGTGCGCAGTGAATTGCAGGCCATTGTCAACCTGGGCGGCATTTTAGGGCTGGTGATTGGGCTATTTCAGTCGGTTTTTTTCTACCTGCAACGGGCGGGGTAAGGGGTTCACTCCACCCCTGCCCTACTCGCCCAAATATTGCCGGAAGAACTGCACCTGTAGCTGGGCGGCAATGCGCTGAAATTCTGGGTCGGTGAGGCTGTGGCCAGTGCCTTCAAATTTGTAGAGGGTGACAGGGACATTGACGCTTTCGATGGCGTCATGGAAGTTGCGGGCTACGTCAATTTGCAAAAAGTCCTCCGCGCCGTGGAAGAGCATGGTAGGGGTGCGAATGGCCGTGGCGTTGTAGAGCGGCGAAATATCCAGGTAGGCGTTGGGGTTTTCCATCGGCGTTTGCCCCACCAGGTAAGACAGCAGCGACGAGTAGCCCAGTTGCCACTCGGTCAGCGTATCCAGCAGCGAGCATTGGGGATTGGCCGCGGCAAAGAGGTCAGGAAATCGGCTAATAATTTGGGCCGTGTAATAGCCGCCGTAGGAACAGCCGCTAACCCCCACCTGGCCGTTGGTCGTCCACCCGGCCTGAATGATTTGGCTGATGATTTCCTGCCCTTCCTGGATGTCGATGCGACCAAAGTTCTGCTCATCGGCCTGGCGACGGTAGAACTCTGGCCCAAAGCCCTCTCGTCCGGTGAGGGGCACCGCCAGCACCGCCACACCAAAATTAGGCAGCAGGTTAAGGGGCATTTCGACTTCCACGGCAAACTCGTTAGTCATCGAAAACCCTGGCCCGCCCTGTTGCCAGAACACAATCGGCACCTGCTGGGGCGGAAAACTACGGCCCGCCGGCTGAACTAAAAAGCCCTGCCGCACCCCCTGGCTGGTGGTGAAATCCACCAGGTCAACCTCAACCTGATTGAGGCCAGCCAGGTCGGCGTTGGCCGTGGTCAGGGGTTGGGGCGGGGTTTGGCCATCCATAGCCAGGCGAAATAATTCCGGTGGTTGGGTGACGGAGGAGAAACCGTAGAGCACGGTTCTGCCATCCTCGGTGGTGACCACCGAGTTGGGGTCTACAGACCCGGAGGGCAACGGTAGCGGGTTGAGCTGGCGGCGTTGCCGGTGATAGACAAACAGGTGGCGATCGCGGCCCACCGTAGCCCAAAACAGCAGCCGATTGCGGCCCAAAAATTGCCCGGTAGATTCCTGAGGCCCCTGGAGCGGGGCCAGGTCAATGGTGTCTAGCAGCGCCCCCTCTGCCCCATACACCTGGTAGTAGGCCGACTCAGGAAAAAGATAGCTGGGGTAGGGACGACCGGCGACCTGGGCCGGGCGGTAGCGCTTGACCAACAGTTGGCGACCGTCGGCGCTGAGGCTGGCCTCGGCGACCACGTCACCGCCGTTGGTATCGGCCTTGAGCTCAAATTGCAGGGGCTGTGGCTGGGCAAAGTCAAACACCCGCACCGCATTTTGCTGCCGAAATAGATTTTCTGTGGGCGGCAGGCGACCCAGGGCATCTTGGATGACGGGGCTGCCCAAACTGGGGCTGTCGGGGGTGCGATCGTACAAACGCCGCTCTTCCACGGAGGAGGTAACCAGCGCCATCTGCTGACTACTGGTGGCCCAGGTGGGGGGCTGAATGTCTAACCCGGTGGGTAGGCGAGCCACCTCCAGGCGAGTCAGCGATGGCAAAAAAACAACGTAGACCGCATCTTCCTCCCCTTCGTAGACGCGAATCACCAGCTTAGAAAAATCGGGGGATACCCCCAGGATTTCGCCGGATTCTTCCTGGGTAGGGTAAACCTGGGTGCGCGACACAATGCCCGTGGCCCGGTTAATGGTGAGAATTTCCCAGGGGCTAAAGGCGTCTTGCTGGACAAACCGCACGGTGTCGTTGTCAACCCAGCGCAGGGGCAGGTCAGGCATCAACACCTCGTACTGCAAAGCCAGCGCTTCGCTGAGTTCGCCGGTGGTGACATCTAAAAAGTGCAGGCTGCGATTGTCAGGCACCAGACGACTGGCCAGGGCCACCACCAGCGTGGTGCCATCGGGGCTAAGGGTGCTGAGGATTTGGGGCTGCTGCACAGCCAGCAGAGCATCCAACCGTTCTTGTTCAGCCTCCGACAGGGTGGGAAGGTCAGTTGTGTCGAAGCCAACCGAAATAATTTCAGCCCTGGCTGGCGGCCTTAGGGCCAGCATCAACCCGCTGACGCCCAAAACCAGAGCCAGGCTAACCCCCCGTTTACCCCAGGGCCAGCGTTGACGGGATTTTCCCCTGACCTGAGCCGTTTGTAACCAATAACTCGGTAAAAAAATCAGATTAACTCCGGAATAACCCTGTTAAGGGTCGAAAAGCATAGCCATGATAACCGCCCGGTGCGGCCTCTGCCCAGGTTTGAATGACTTTATTAATAACTAAGGTTTCTGATGGTTTGGGTTACAGATGGCATGGGTCAAGCTAACGTGAAGAAAGCGGTGGAGTCAGAGCTGGTGATTCAAGAATTTCACATTTCCATTACCCCGGTGGGGCAAGACGTTTACCTGCTGCGCACGGAAGCGGTGGAAGCTGGGGTGCCCCTGGCCGAAACCCAGGTTACCTGGCCGGTTGACGATTGGCTAGCCCAAACTGAAGCGCTGTTTCAGGACCCGCTCCAGGCCCTGCTGACCACCCCTGGGCCTGGAGGTTGGCCGTCGCCGGAGCGGGCCGACGACAGCGCCGCTATGCAGCTCGGCCAAAGCCTCTATCAACACCTATTTCAGGGCCGGATTCGAGATAGCTGGTTGGCGGCTCAGGGGGTGGCCCAAAATCGGCAGCAACCCCTGCGCTTGCGCCTGGGGTTTAAAGACAGCCGCCTTCAACGGCTGCCCTGGGAACTGCTCTACGGGGACGATCGCGGCCTGGCTACTGGCACAGATGTAACGCTCTGCCGCTACTACCAGACCCAGGGGCTCAGCACGGTGGATTTAGCGGCTATGCCGCCCCTGGCTCCCAGTTCCGTTCCGCTCAACGTGCTGGTGGTGATTTCGGCCCCAGATGACCAGGAGCGGCTGGCCCTGAGTCGCGAAATTCAACAGGTGATGGCGGATTTAAGCGCGCCTGCCCCCAGCAACGGCGGTGGTTTGCCCGCCTATCCCGGCAGTCGCAACCGACCGCTGACCATCCACCTCAGGATTTTGGAACAACCGGGCCGAGCGGAGCTGGTGCAAGCCCTGGAGCAGGGCAACTTTCAGGTGTTGCACTACGCTGGGCATAGCGATGTCAGCGAAACCGGCGGCGACCTATACCTGGTGAATCGCCAAACCGGGCTGACCGAGTCGCTGCGCGGCAACGACCTGGCCGGGCTGTTGGTCAATAACGGCATTTGGCTGGCGGTGTTTAACTCCTGTCGGGGGGCCTACATTTCCCAGGACGATGCCCAGTCGGTATGGCGGGAGCAAAACCTGGTGCAGGCCCTGGTGAATCGAGGTGTGCCTGCAGTGATAGCCATGGCTGAGCGCATCCCCGACGATGTGGCCATTTCCTTTACCCAACTGCTGTACCGCAACCTGCGCCAGGGGTATGCGGTGGATGTGTGCCTGAGCCGGGTGCGGCAGGGGCTGATGTCGGCCCATTACTCTAGCCAACCCCTCTGGATGCTGCCCCTGTTGTACTTGCGGCCAGGGTTTGATGGCTACCTCTACGCCAGCGCCGAGCCGCCTGACGCGCTCATTACCTTAGAGGCAGGGCTCGAACACACCCTGGTGCCGCCTGACTACAGCACCGATCCAGATATTTCCGGCCTGGCCCAGGAAGTGTTTGCCGGCCATGCCGCGATCGCCAGTCCTCAACCTGTCCCCACCCCATCTGGGGCAGATTGGCTCACCGAGCTTGACCAGCCAGAGCCTGAAAGCGCTGGGGCAGAAACCGCTGCCGTAGCCAGCCTGGTGCAACAACTCTCAGCGCCGCCCCTCCCGGTAACGGCTCCTGCGCCCACCGCCGACCCTGGCGAAAATCTTTTGCCCCACTGGGAGTCCGAGGCCTCAGCGACGGCCAGCCCCCCACCCGCCAGCCCCCCGCCCGCTATGCCCCCGGTTTCGCCCACCAGACCAGTTGCCGTGGGCGAAACTCCCCCGGTCACGGCCTCCGTGCCTCTGCCCATGCCCATTGCCGCTGTCCCCGCCGCCGCCTCGGCTCCCCCCCCTGCCAGAACTCGCCCGCCCCAGTGGCTCTGGTGGGGCGGGGCCGGTCTGGTGGGCTTGGGCACCGTTCTGGGGGTATTGGTTGCCCTGCTGCCCCGGCTCCAGCCTCCAACCCCAGTGGCTTCCCAGAACCCAGAGCCAATTCTTAGCCCCAGCTACGAACCCAACGACCCCACCCCTGGAATTCCCAGCGGCAGTGATAGTGTGGTGGTGCTCAGTGCCATCCAAGCGTTAACGACCAACAATCCGGCTACGGCCCGGCCCTTCATCGAGCAACTGCTGGATCAGCGCGATCTCAACGCGGCCCAGTCAGTCATCGCGGCGGCTCCCCAGCCCTTGCTGATGGATCCTGATATTGCCTTTGTGCGGGGCCGCCTCAACTGGCAACAGGCGGTAGTCGGCCAGAGTGGGGCCAGCCCCAACGATGCCCTGCGGGCCTGGACCCAGGCGGTGGAGGAGCGCAAAGACTTTCTAGAAGCCTGGGTGGCCCTGGGCTTTGCCCACTACGCCCTGTCAGACTACGACCAGGCGGTGCGTGCCTGGGAAGAGGCGCTGCGTCTGGATGACGAACGCCTGCGCGATCGCGACCCCGACGGCCCCCGGCAGGTGTCATCCTCCTACACACCGAATGCGATCGCTGGGCTGGCCCTGGCCCGGCAGAAACAGAGCGAACAGGCCATTGACCCCGCCGAACGAGAGCAACTCGAAGCAGATGCCCGCCGCTACCTGCTCATGGTCACCGGCCTTGACCCCACCATCCTTGACCCGGTGCTGCTAATTCAACGCTGGCTGTGGACCCCAAGCCTGATCGACGACTGGCAAACGGCGGTGGAGCGGCTGTCGCTCGGCACTCCGCCGCTAGAGCCGAGCAATAGCTAAGGTTTAGGGTTACGGTTTACGGTGTAAGAAAGGATAGGCTACCTGTCCCCCAATCCGTCAACGGTAACTCCTGGAGCGTTTCCCAATGCTGTCTTCTCCCTCGTCTACCCAGGCTGCAATTATGGCTGCTTTGGATCGGTTAGTGACTGTCGTGGCCCAGCTCCGCCATCCCGAAACGGGCTGCCCGTGGGATCTGGAGCAAACCCCCCAGAGTTTGATTCCCTACGTGATTGAGGAAGCCTACGAGGTGGTTGACGCCATTCACGGGGGAGATGAGGCGGCGATCGCCGAAGAACTGGGCGATTTGCTCTTGCAGGTGGTGCTTCAGGCCCAAATTGCCAGCGATGCCCAGTCCTTCGACCTGGCGGTGGTGGCTAACGGCATTGCCGACAAGCTCATTCGCCGTCATCCCCACGTTTTTGGTGATGTTACAGTGCAAAATACCGACGACGTACATCGCAACTGGGAGCGGATTAAGGCCGAAGAGAAGGGAATGACGGAGGATCCCCACCGTCTATCGCCCAAGCTGGCCAAGTATAATCGCACGCTGCCGCCGCTGATGGCCGCCACCAAAATTTCCGTCAAAGCCGCCAAGGCCGGTTTTGAGTGGGACAACATCGAGGGCGTCTGGGAGAAATTTCACGAAGAACTGGAAGAATTCCACCAGGCGGTGGCCCAGGAACCTAAGGAAAATCAGCAGGCGGAATTGGGCGATCTGCTGTTTACCCTGGTCAACCTGGCCCGCTGGCATGGGCTGGATCCGTCCGAGGCCCTGCACGGCACTAATCAACGATTCATCCAGCGGTTTGAGCAGGTAGAAGCCGCCCTGGAAAGGCCCCTGGCCGACTACAGCCTGGCGGAACTGGAAGCCCTCTGGCAAACCGCCAAGGCTAAACTGGCAAAATGATGGTGATTAAGTAGGTCGGCGGCATCTTGTATAGGATGCATTAAGCCCCGCCGTAATGCATTAAAGGCTGAACTACAGTGCCTTACAGTCAATCCGTCCCACCTGCTTAGTTAGCGTAGGGTGCATTCTCGAAGCAATGCACCAATAGGGAAGATGGCAGTCGGTACCTTATTTTCTTGCGAGCCCCTAAACACGCTGCGTCTACGGAAATCGAAGCTCAGCCAGGATGAATCCAGGATTCAGGATCTAAAGCCCATAATCTGCCAAAGGCTGCCCCAAAGACCGGGATTCTGGCAGGGAAACCAGAGGCTAGCATGGCCTCCCATCCAAAATCCCAACTGTCTAGGCTATCGCCTATCGCTCACTACTCCCCCCCGGCGACGCGTCATCAGGCTGATGTAGCCGCCAGTGCGTCCGGCTTCCTCCACCGCGCGCAGGAACTCGTCGAAGCTGGGGGTGTTGGGCTGCACCGGCACCGGGGTTGACCACTCGATGCGATCGCAGTAGCCCCGCGCGACCAGTTGGCGAATGGCGTCATCCACCGCCCCTGGGCTCCCCAGCAAAATGTGCCGGAGAATTTCTT
>CAYUBC010000038.1:0-14037 GCA_964442885.1 uncultured bacterium
ATGGAGGATGGGCGGTGCATTGCGGCCTCAGGGGGACATCGTGTTCTTGCCAAATCGGCGGGGCCGCGAATGGAGGATGGGGCGGGCGGTGCATTAGTGAATTAAGACCCATAGGGTGCATAGCGCTGGGGCGCGGCGCGGCCTATGCGAAACCCAGACCTCCGAGTTTTTCCCAAAACTCGGAGGTCTTTTGCTAACCCACCCCTGCCCCTCCCTGGAGCTACTAAGTACACACATCTCGTAACAGCCACAACTTACCGATTTTGGCCCCCCTAGCCCCCGATTTCGGGGGGAATCGGAACTCAAAGTCCTCCAGAGTTGGGGGATTTTGAGGGCCAAAGACAGGAAGATGAAGTCAAACAAGACTTGTGTGTATCTAGTAGCCTCCCTGGAGGGGATGCCAAAATCGCAAATCCCCAAACGTCGCGGCGCAGCAGCGACGGCTGAGGGTAGCCTGTAGGGAGACACACTGGACTCTTGCTATGGCCGCAGACGCAGACATCATCATCATTGGGGCGGGGATTGCCGGGTTAGCCACCGGCTGCTATGCCCAGATGAATGGCTACCAAACCCAAATTTTTGAACTGCACGATTTACCGGGGGGGCTGTGTACAGCCTGGTATCGTCAGGGCTACGTGTTCGATGGCTGCATTCACTACGTGTTTGGCTCTGGGCCGGGGCAGCCCTTTTACTCCCTCTGGGAAGAGCTGGGGGTGATTCAGGCGCTGGACTTTGTTAACCACACGGAGTTTATGCAGTTACGTGGCCCTGGGGGCGACACCCTGCAAGTGTTCAGCAACCCCGACCAGTTTGAGCAACACCTGAAGGCAATTTCACCCCAGGATGCCAGGTTGATTGAGGCATTCTGCAAAGGCGTGCGTACCTTTAAGGAGTTTGACCTCTCCCTGCTGCAACAAAAGCCCAAATCGCTGATGACCGGGGCCGACTGGGCCAGGGTGGGGCGGCAGGTGTTGCCCTTTGTGAGATCGCTCGGCAAGTGGGGCAACCTCTCCCTGCGAGAGCTGGCAGCGCAGTTTAAGCATCCCTTTTTGCGGGCAGCCATCCCCCACATGTTTGCCTGGCCCGATGTGCCGGTGATGGTGGGCATGTCGCTGCTGGCCTATCTAGATAACCAGAATGCGGGCTTTCCGGTGGGGGCATCGCTGACGTTTGCCAAAGCCATTGAGCAGCGCTACCTGGCTTTGGGCGGCGAAATTCACTACTCGGCCCAGGTCGAGCGAATTTTGGTTGAAGACGACCGCGCCGTGGGGGTACGCCTCTACGACAATCGAGACTACCGCGCCAACCGGGTGATTTCTGCCTGCGATGGCCGCCGCACCATCTTCGACCTGCTGCGGGGCGAGTACGTGAATCGCCGCATTCAAAAGCTCTACGACGGCCATTTGCCGATTCATTCGCAATTGCAGGTGTCCCTGGGGGTAAATCGCGATTTTTCCGGCGAGCCGCACTGGGTCACCCACCTGCTGGATAGCCCCGTCTGCATTGCCGGGGAAGACCGCTACGAAATTGGCGTCAAACACTACTGCTTTGACCCCTCCCTGGCTCCACCGGGCAAATCCGTCGTGATTATTATGCTGACCACCGCCTACGACTATTGGCAGCAAATCTACGGTCGCCGCGAGTACCATGCCGAAGAAATCCAGGAAGCGGGCATTCTCATCGACCGCCTGGAGCAGGTTTACCCCGGCCTGAAGGGGGATATTGAATACATGGATGTGGCCACCCCCCTCAGCTACGAGCGCTACACCGGCAACTGGCAGGGGGCAAGCTGCGGCTGGCTACTCACCAAAGACACCCTGCCGTTGATGATTAAGGGCATTCCCAAGCGTCTGCCGGGGCTGGAGAAGTTCTACATGGTGGGCCAGTGGACCGAGCCAGGCGGCAGCGTGCCAATTGTGGCCATGTCTGGGCGGAATATGGTGCAGGAAATTTGTCAGGAAGATTATCGGGTATTTGGAGCTACCACCCCACTGTAGAAACCTGGCAAATTGGCCGGGAAATCCTCGCCCGCCCGCAGCAAGAAGGATGGGGAGCCAAGAGTACTTCCTGACAGACGAACTCAAGGCTAACCTACCCACCATCGAGCAGTTGGAAATGGAACTGGATGCGGTAGTGAGTGAGCTGTCGGAAGGGGATGAAGCGTAAATACCCAATGGGAAGTCCCAAGACATCAGTTCCGGGCTCTGGGCGGTGATGTCGTTTACCCCTTTCCCTTCTTAGAAAGGTAATCATTTGTAATTGCTGATAACACTTCATTGCGTTGCCGCTGGGGCAATGGGCATCGGCAGGACAATAGGGATAAGGGCGATCGCACCCTAGTGGCGCTTCATGGCTGTCGTCCCCGGAGGGTATCCCCATGCTGTCGTTCATGCTGACTTATCACGACACACTGTATTTAGCTACCAAGCTAGGGGCTTTAGCACTGGTGTTGCTGGCCTGCTGGCTGCTGCCCAGGCTAGAGCACACCCACCATAGCAGTTAGGCCTGCATAAGAGCCCTGCCTGCCTACGGCTCAGCCCTGGCAGGAGAGGGCGACCTCGGCAGTCTCCTACCTGGCCAGGCCCGCCTGCTGCCTGCCCACTGTTCTTCTCCCGTTTTCCCATTGCCAAGCTGTCTCCGCCTTGAGAGGGCCACCCTATGTACCACAAAATTCTCGTTGCCGTTGACAACAGCCCCCTGAGCAACGCCATCTTTGCCCAGGCGCTAGAACTGGCCAAAGCGGCCCAGGCTTCCCTGATGCTCGTCCATAGCCTCTCTAGCGACGAAGACGGTAGCCCCCTGCCTATTGGCACCCGTTTAGATGCCCTCTACTGGGCACCAGGCACGGAGCTTAACCTAGAGACCTGGCGCGCCGAATGGAGCCGCTACGAAACGGAAAATCTGGAACTACTGCGCCAGTTTGCGGCCCGTGCCCACGCGGCGGATGTTGAGGCGGAATATCGGCAACTGGTGGGTAGCCCTGGCAGAGTTATCTGCAAAGTCGCCCAGCAGTGGGGAGCCGACCTGATTGTGGTCGGCAACCGTGGCCGCAGTGGGCTATCAGAGCTGGTCTTGGGCAGCGTCAGCAACTACGTCATGCACCATGCCCCCTGTTCGGTGCTGGTTCTCAAGGCTGCGGCCCTAACCACTACGGCACCCACCAGCGAAGCGGCTACCACTCAGGCGGTTTGAGAAATAGCCCTTATGCCTGGCCTGGGCGCAAGGGCTATTTCCTGGGTAGCGCTCAGGTTCGGGGCGTAGTCGGGTCTGCCTGGTTAAGAACCATTAATTTTTCTCTGCCATGCCCTGTGGAAAACCCTGTTCTTTTTGTGGAAAAGAAGTCTCCCCGCCTTGAATAAGTGCTCTGTCCATGGGGAAAGAAATCTAGGTACTTCCACGGTTGTGGAAACCTGGGGAAATTCCACGCAGGTTTTCCCCAGGCTGGTGAATCCTCAGATTAAGGAAATTCAAACGATCCCCGCTTTTTCCTCAGATTCCACAGCCCCTACTACTAAAGCTAGTTTTTAAAATTTTCTAGATCAGAAACCCCCCAGGCCATAGCCAACCAGCACATTGATGGGGAAACTGAACAGTGATAGGATGAACGTCCAATCTCTGAAAGGGCTTGGAAGAAAGCGGTTCAAACCCTCGACATACAATAATTTCAGCGTTTTAGCCGATTGGATTAGCTGAACCAATTCAAGCCAAATCTATAAGAGTGCGATACTGGTAACAAGCAGGGCTACAGCCATTGGCTTGTTGCGATGGCCTATAACCCTACAGCCTTGGGGCAACTGCCCTGCAAGTAATTGTTCTCATCCGTTGCTAACGCCACTATGAAGTTTGTCTGTTCTCAAAGCGAGCTGAATAACCAGTTGTCGTCGGTTAGTCGGGCGGTGTCGTCGCGACCGAGTCGGCCTGTGTTGGGCAACATTTTGGTCAAGGTTAGTGCCGAGGAGCAAGCGGTCACCCTGGTGGGCTTTGATGAAGTGCTGGGCATTGAAAGCCGCTTTGACGCCCAGGTTGATGAGTCTGGGGTGCTCACCCTACCCGCCAAACTCTGGGGTGACATTGTCTCGCGCCTGCCCAATGAGGATGTCACCCTGGAGTCTGAGGAGGATACACCCACCGTCACTATTACCAGTTCCTCCGGCCACTACGAGGTGCGGGGCCTGAGTGCGGAGGATTATCCCACCCTGCCCACCGTCGAGGAGGGGGAGGCAATTTCCCTGTCTGCCGAAGCGTTGCTGGATGGCTTGAAGGGCTCTCTCTTTGCCACCAGCAGCGATGAAACCAAGCAGGTGCTAACGGGGGTTCACCTGCTGGCCGATACCGACGCCCTGGAGTTTGCCGCCACCGATGGCCACCGTCTGGCCGTGGTGCAAACAGTGGATGAAACGGGTGCTGCGGCTGTCCCGGCGATGGATGTCACGCTGCCCGCTAAGGCACTGCGAGAGCTGGAGCGGATGATTCAGGGTTACACCTCTAACCAGCCGGTGCTGCTGCGGTTGGATGAAACCCAGGTGCTGTTTGACCTGGGTGCCCAAAAGCTGACGACTCGCCTGCTGGAAGGCCAGTATCCCAACTATCGGCAACTGCTGCCCAAGCAATTTGCCCGCCAGATCACCCTCGACCGGCGAGTGCTGATGGCCAGCCTGGAGCGCATTGCCGTCCTGGCCAGCCAGAAGAATGACATCATCAAAATTTCTCTCAAGGGGGCTGACCAGGTGGTGTCGCTCTCCGTGGAGGCCCAGGAAGTGGGCAGTGGCCGCGAAGACCTGCCCGCTCAAATTACCGGCGATGATTTGGATATTGCCTTTAACGTGCGCTACCTGCTGGATGGGCTAAAAGCCTTTGACACCAACGAGGTGCAGATGCAGTGCAACGCCGCCACTAGCCCCGCCGTGCTAACCCCCCTGGGAGAAACCAAGATTACTTACCTGGTCATGCCGGTGCAAATTCGGGGGTAAGTTAGCGCTCCTGGCGAAATTCTCTGATGGCTTGGGAGCAAGATTCGATCGCAGCGCACTGGGCAAGGCGCTTGAGGTCAAGTCCTGGCACCCAGGCGCTTTCCCTAATGGGTTGATAGCCAGCTTCCCCCAGTCGGTAGATTTGGATGGCCCCCTGTTCCCAAAACCAGACTTCCTGAACTCCCAGGGCACGGTAGCGCCTGAGGTTGTCTGGCCCACCGCTGGTGATTACAATTTCAATAGCCAGGTCTGGGATGGCTTTCTTAATCGGGAAGCAGTAGGATTCATTGGCTTGCACGGCTGCTACAGCTTCGCGTTCCTGGGAAAAAGACCCGGTAGCGACAAACTCCAGCCCCTGGTTCAGCATGAAATCTTCCAGCAAATAGCCAAGATTCCCCTTCACAATTTCATGCTCTGGCGAGGTAGACAAAATCTCCAGCTCTCCCTCGTAGTAAAATAGGCACACCCCAGGAAAGCTGGCAAAGCCGCTCTGGATGGCCTTAAAGCTTTGCCAACTAACGCCAGACTGCACGAACCGCTGCTCGGAAGCGTGATCTAGTACCTGCATCATTAGGTCTACCGACAGAGCGCTATGGCTAATCTCTACCATACCGACTTCTACGCCTGGACGCAAAAACAGGCGGCGCTGCTCAAACAGCACCACTGGGCCGACCTGGATGTGCCAAATCTGGTTGAGGAAATTGAGAGTTTGGGGCGGCAAGAACGGCAAGAACTACGCAATCGCCTATCTGTCCTACTAGGGCACCTGTTGACGTGGCAGTATCAGGCGGCTAACCGCAGTAATAGTTGGCGGGCTACCCTGCGAGAACAACGCACCCAGGTGCGGCTGCTCCTTCAGGACAACCCCAGCCTTAAGCCCTACCTGGCTGAGGCTATGGAGGTGGCCTATCAGTTGGGGCAAGATCTGGCTGTCCGAGAGGCCGGGCTAGACTACGCGGTCTTTCCGGCTAAGTGTCCCTATGCTGTGGCTCAAGCCTTGGATGAGGGGTTCTTCCCGGATTGATGGGGACGGTTTAGGTGGTGTGGCCTGGCTGGGGTAGAGATGTCCCAGCCAACGACTGGCTTATCGGCGAGGTTGGCTAAGTTTTGTTAAGATCAAGCCGTCCTTGAGCAGAGGTTGGCGATGGCAAAGCCGATTATCATCACCGGCGCGTCTAGCGGCATTGGTTATGAGCTGGCTAAAGTCTGTGCCTCGAAGGGGCATGACCTGATTTTGGTGGCCCGACGGGAAGATCGCCTGAAGACACTCAAGGCCGAACTGGAACCAGCTCATGGGGTACAGGTGTGGACTTACCAGGCCGACCTGACCGATGCCACTACCCGGCAGCAATTTTTTGACTGGACGCAATCCCTAGGGGTTTCGCTCTATGCCCTGGTCAACAATGCGGGCTTTGGCCAATTGGAGCCCTTCGCCAAGGCCGATTGGGACAGGCAAAACGCCATGCTGCAACTCAACATAGTGGCGCTAACCCATTTAACCCGGCTGGTTTTGCCGGGGCTAGTCGCCCAGGGGCAGGGCCGAATTTTGAACGTGGCCTCTACGGCGGCCTTTTTACCGGGGCCATACATGGCGGTGTACTACGCCTCTAAAGCCTACGTGCTGTCCTTTACGGAGGCCATCGCCAGTGAATTAGAAGGCACTGGCGTTACGGCTACCACCCTTTGCCCTGGCCCAACAGAGTCGGAGTTTCAAGACCAGGCCCAAATGGGGAACGTGGCTCTGCTGAACGGTAACCTGCCCAGCTCTGCGGAGGTGGCGGCCTACGGCTATGAGGCGATGGAAGAGGGACAGCGAATTGCTATTCATGGGGCCACCAATAACCTGCTGGCCTTTGCTAGTCGGTTGCTGCCCTCTAAAAATCTGGCCGACTTAATGAAGAAACTCCAAGCCCCGGCCTAGGAGATTTCTGGCCAAGATTGTTCCTCCGCGTAGTATGGGCAAAGGGCCTTGCCCGTGCCCATCAGGGGATGTTCCGATGGGTATGCCAGCCTTGCCCGTGCTTATCAGGGGATGTGGGGTGCTAAATTTACCTCATTAAGCCAGTGGGCATAGAGGATGGAACCGGCAACGGATTTGCAAGCCGCTCTAGTAGACCATTTGAAGCAAATCGTGGGCGATCGCGATCCTTACCTGGCCTCGGCGGGGCACTTTTTTGTGCAGCAGTATCTTCAGCAGCAGCTTGCCCAGTGGGGTGAGGTGGAGGCTCACTGCTTTAACCATCAGGGCCGGCAGCACACCAACTGGATTTTGAACCTACCAGGGCAAGAGCCGACCCAACCGCTGGTGTTAATTGGTGCTCACTACGATGGGGTGCCCGGTACTCCCGGCGCTGACGACAATGCCACCGGCGTAGCGGTGCTGCTAGAACTGGCACGGGCCTTTGCCGAGCAGAAACCGCGATCGCCCCTGCGCCTGGTGGCCTTTGACCTGGAAGAATACGGCCTGGTCGGCAGCCGCCACTATGCTGAATTGCTGCGGCAGCAACAGCAGCCCCTGCGCCTGATGATTTCTCTGGAAATGCTGGGCTACTGCTGCCAGGAACCCGACTCCCAGCGTTATCCGCCGAGGTTGCAGTATCTCTACCCCAACCGGGGCAACTTCATTGCTCAGGTGGGTTCCTGGTCGCTCATTGCCGATATGGTGCGCCTGTGGCGGGGCTTTCGGGCGTCGGGGGTATGCAGCCAGTGGTTGCCTGTAGTGCAGCAGGGCCGCCCCGTGCCTGCGACGCGCCTCAGCGACCACGCCCCCTTTTGGGATGCAGGCTACCCCGCCCTGATGCTGACCGATACGGCCTTTATGCGCAACCCCCACTACCACCAGCCGACGGATACGGTGGAAACGCTAGACCTGACGTTTTTGACGCAGGTTTGCCAGGGATTGATGTATGGCGTAGGCAAGTTGTAGCCGCCACCGCGCTAGGCTGGCCCACCTGGCCCCTGCAATGCCGCCTCAAACCGACAACGCCCCAGGGAAAGGTCAAAATGATGCCGCCCGAAACGCCGCTTTTGGCCGGCATCCCCACCCAAAAGGCCCATTTTCCGGCAACTTTTTTCTGCCGTAATGTACTAGATTCAAGAAAACGTAGAACACGCGGCAAAGAAGCGCTGTAGCAGATTAAATAATAATGTAGTTGAAGGGCGTTGATATGGTGCAAGCAATTTCTCAATCCATGAGCTTTGACGAGTTTATGGATTGGTATCCAGAGGATGGCCGTTATGAGTTAATTAATGGGAGAGTCTGCGAGGTGAAACCAACAGGGCCGCATGAGCAAGTAGGCGCGTATTTGAACCGCAGGCTATTAGTCGAAATTGATCGCCTGCGGTTGCTCTATTTCTTGCCTAAAAGCTGTACGGTAAAACCTTTTAGCGGCCAGTCTGGTTATATGCCAGATGTTGTAATCGTCGATCCTACTCAACTTGTCAATGAACCCCGTTGGCAGCAGGAATCTACCCTAGTTCATGGAATCTCGATGCCCCTAGTGGTTGAGGTGGTGAGCATTAATTGGCGTGATGATTATCAGCGAAAAGCTGCCGACTATGAGGAAATGGGCATTCCAGAATTCTGGATTGTTGATTATTTAGGCTTGGGCGGACGGCGCTATATTGGTAGTCCAAAGCAGCCAACTTTTTCGGTTTATCAGCTAGTGGATAGAGAATATCAGGTGAGTACATTCCGCCACAGTGAGCGCATTATTTCGCCTATATTTCCTGAGCTAAGTCTGACGTTGGATCAACTATTAAGTGCTATTCAATTAACGTCATCAACGGAGCAGACCGATTCCTGAAAAGCCAGTGGAACGGAATCTAATCGGTTGAAAACCAGGAATGTTGTTAAAGCCATTTCCTCGCCGTGATCCTCATCCACCCTTTAATTAATTCACACAATTTCGCGTACTCGATAGATCGGTCGCTGTTGGGATTCGTGGTAAGTGCGCATCATCAGTTCGGCCAGTAGGCCAAAGCTAAACAGTTGAATACCGGCCAGCAGGAGCACCACGGCTAGCACCAGCAGGGGGCGATCGCCAATATCCTGGTCGGCCAAAAACTTCACCAGGGTCAGGTAAATGCCAATGGCAATGCCTGCCGCGATCGACACCAGACCCAAAGTTCCGAAGATGTGCATGGGTTTGGTGAGAAATTTCTTCATAAAATACACCGTTAGCAAGTCCATCACCACGCGCAGGGTGCGGCCTAGGCCATACTTGCTGCGGCCAAACTGGCGGGCATGGTGCTGCACGGGGATTTCGGTGATTCTGGCTCCTTCAATAAAGGCCAGGGCAGGCAAAAAGCGATGCAGTTCGCCGTAGAGGTTCATATCGTGGATGACCTCAGCCCGGTAGGCCTTGAGAGAACAGCCGTAGTCATGGAGTTGGACTCCGGTAACGCGGGCAATTAGCCAGTTGGCTATTTTGGAAGGCACTAGCCGAGTCAGGGTGTTGTCTTGCCGGTCTTTGCGCCAGCCGCTAACCAGGTCGTAGCCTTCATCGAGTTTAGCCAGCAGGCGAGGAATATCGGTCGGATCATTTTGCAGGTCGCCGTCCATGGTGATGATGACAGCACCCCTGGCGTGGTCGAAACCGGCGGCCATGGCAGCGGTTTGGCCGTAGTTGCGCCGCAAAATGACTGCCCGCAACTGAGGATAGCTGGTCACCAGTTGGCGCAGGCGATCGCTCGACCCATCCGTTGAACCATCATCCACACAGAGGAGTTCGCAGCTGCGGGTCATAGTCTCCAGGACTTCGCTAATCGCGGCCAGCAAGACTGGCAAACTGTCGTACTCGTTGTAGATGGGCACCACCACCGAAAGGTCGATGGCTTGGCTCACAGTCTCAGGGTGAACCAGGGGGCGCGAGGGTAGTGCAGAAGTCATGGTAGCCGGGCACTAAAGGATGGGGCAACAGAGTAGGCGTGGGCTCCCTTTTGAGTGTACCGGAGTAGTCTGAGCCTGGGCTGAGAGCAGAACGAAATTGCCAAAAACCAGGACAGCATGCCACGTTATTTAGTTCGCGGTTCTTAGCAGGTCGGCTGCGGTCAGATTCAAGCCAGGAAAGACTGAGGAAACAATCGACTGGTCGCCTCGCAGCAGTTGCCGCTCATAGCGACCGTCTTCGCCCAATACACAAACCGTTAAGGTGGGCTGCTTAGGACGCCCGATGAAAAACTCCCCCCCCAGTCCCTGGTAATCTGCAATCCAATATTCTGGAATGCCAAGCAGGGCATAGTCTTCAAATTTGCGCGCATAGTCGTTTTGCCAGTTGCCGCTGACCACTTCAGCCACAAACTTGATGGTGCGGCCCAGGGTTACCACAGGTTGGCTGCTCCAAAGCGGCTCTTGAGAGAGGGCCTCTCGGTCTAGCACGATGACATCGGGGCGAAACCCTGTAGCCACGCTGAGGGGTTTAATAAGGCAGCGATGGGGAATGAAGTAGTTGAATCCCTGCTGAATGATGTCGTAATTGAGCCATCGGGCAATAGCAGCCGCAACTTCCTCATGGGGGCCTGTCGGCTCCAAATCAAACAGCTCTCCATCAATCAACTCATAGCGATCGTCATCGCCATACTGGGCGAGAAAGTCCTCAAAACTGAGGACAATGGGTTGAATAGATTGATTAGTAGCAAGTGTCATGCTTCACCCAGCTGCCCTATCCGGTTGCGTTCCACAGAGTAAGTTCTGCTTGGATGTTATCCCAAGCCTTGGCAGCCGGTTAGTTGCTAACCGCTTAGGAAAATGAGTGACGGAGACCCTTTTACCTTGTCAGCTTCAAGCCGAGGCCCGCTAGCCCTGCTCCCAACCCTTCGGCCAGTGTGCCGATGAGCCGATACAGGGCAACGGCGCTGAGTACAACGGCGGCGGGGAGGGTATCTTGCAGCAGCGTAACGGCAACCGCTTCAAACACCCCCAGGCCACCAGGGGCACCGGGAATGACTAACCCGGCCAGCCAGGCCAGGCTAAACAGGCTCAGCACGGCGGGCCAGGCCGCCCCTGGCAGAGGGCTGACAGCGCTAACTACCAGACCAAAGCCGATGCCCCGCAGTAGCACAAAGCCGATTTCCCCTAGCAGGGGCTTAAGCGGGTAGTGGCGCAGTTCGGCCAGGGGGGAAGGCTCTTGAGGCCAGGAGTCCTCAACGGGTTGGTGACTGGCTTTGGCCTGGCCCAGGCGCTTCACCACCGGATTGAGCCAGCGGGGATGAATCGCTGTGAGCACCAGAGCCAGCAGCAGCAGTTGCCAGGGCCAATAGCGGGTGGGATTGGCCAGGCCAATCAGGAGGGCGGCGGCGGCCATCAACACCGGCTCTAGCACAACCCCAACGATGGCGGGGCCGTTAGGAATGCCGATGCCCTTCAGCGCCTTCATCCGACCGTAGAAGTGCCAGACGTTGCCGGGTAGATATTTCCAAAGGTTGGTTTGCAGGTAAACGAAAACGCTCCACAGGCCGCTGACCGGCTGCTGGAGTGCCTGTAAAATCCAGCCCCAGACCCAGCCCGACCAGCTATGGGCCAGCAACGTCACGCCCAGGGCCAGTAGCAGCAGCGCCAGACCCGCTGAATCAAGGCGGGTGTCCAACACGGCGGCCCAGTGGAGTCTTAAAGAACGGATGAGGAAGGCGATCGCAACCGCCATCACCCCCCAGCGCAGATAGGGTTTCAGCCGCCGCCATCCCCCCATTGCCGCTGTCCTCCATCGCTGCTGTGGAATGCTGCCCTGCCCCTGGACTATAGCGCACTCGACTCGCCGCCCGCTGGGCAGTAGCTGGTCATCACCCGACCGGGGCGACGAAGCTGCTGGTGATAGCAGCGGCTGACGGGGTGGGCCAGGTCAGTTAGCGAGTCTATACCAATGCCGTTGCGCCCCTGATCGACGCCAGAACTGTGGATGTAGGAGCCTGCGCCCAGGTAAAGCGCCACGTGCTTGGTGCGCTCTGGGGTGCCAAAAAAGATTAAATCGCCGGGTTCTAGCTCCTCCCAGGCGAGGGGCTGAGTAAAGGCTTCTTGCTGGTAGGAGTCACGTGGCAGGCGAATTTCCGCTGCGGCAAAGGCGGTTTGCATTAGCCCAGAGCAGTCAAAGTTTGGCCCCACGGTGCCGCCCCACAGGTAGCGATTGGGCTGGGCCATGGCTTGCTGGGTAAAGGCAATTACCTGGGGCAGCCGCTGGGTAATGGCAGACCGAGGCAGGGTAACGGGCCGATAGGGGGACGCCGCCAGTTCCAGGGCTTTGAAGTCGCTCAACCCAATCCAGCCGGGATAGTCATCCTCACACAGGCGTACTGGCAAGGCCCGCGACGGAGGCAGGCCAGAATTGCTGTCAGCGTCTGGCAGAATCCTCAACCGCAGGTGGCGACCCGCCGCCGCCTGGGTGACCAGATCCTCCAGGGCTGGAGATTTATACAGATTGAGGGTGCGACGACAGACATACTCGCGGGCCGTTAACTCTCTGGCCTCTGTCTCTCTGGCTTGCGTATCTCTGGCTTCTGCATCAGCTAACGGATTCTGCAATCCCTCAGTCTCCCCGCTCACCGGTGTTGCGAACATTAACGACTTTTTTCAGCACATTGAACCAGAAGGTAGACCCCATGGAGATCGCAAAACCGCTCACCAACCAGCCCAAAAAACGACGCTGCACCAGGGGAATGGGCCAGGCCTCTTCCGCCGCTCGCTGCTGTTGCATGACCACGTCGTTGTAGCCCAGGGGAAAGGGAATCTCCGCCAGGGCCTGGTCTACTGCGGCCTGCACCTGGCCCAGATTTTCGCCAAAATCTCCAGAGGTGTCGGCCATCAACTGGTCGGCGGTTTGAGCAATGGAGCTACGCAGCACCGGGTCTTTGGCCAGCCGGGTAGCAATGTGAAAGGAATCGGCATTGATGGCAATGGCGGTGGCTACCCCAATCATCAGGGCCACGGCCTTAGCGTTGCGCTTATACACCCCCGTAGCCCGCTCCATGCCCCGGTCGAACCATTTTTCGATTTCGTGACCAAACTGTTCAACTTCGCTGCGGGTATTGTCTGTGGTCACCTCGACCCGGCGAGCAATGGCCACCAGACTTGACCGGAGAGCTGGGGTAATAGAAGCCTGGTCTAGACGGTTGAGCAAGGTCTGAGCGGCGGGGCTACCGCGCTCGGCCAGACGGCTGAGTTCCTGGTAAGTGCCGCTGGTGTTGTCAAAAATATCCAGCAGGCTGGCGACTGTGGGCCGCAGCTTGCTCAGCAGGGCAACTCGTTCGGTAGGGGTGCTGGCTAACCCGCGCTTCAGGTAGGCCAACCGGCGCAGGAAGGTTTCCGTCAGCGGATGGCTTTCGGGCAGCGTATCTTTGGCCATCAGGGAAAAGTCGTCTAGCTTAGTCACTAAGCGCTCTACACTTTCCGGTAGAGAGACGATTCCAGCTTGGAAGTCGGCAATGGTTTGGGCGATAGCCTGCTCTAGCTGCTGCATTTCAGCACTGAGTAAAAACTCATTGCCAGTGCTGGCTTTTAGGTCGCTCAAAATATTGTTAACGGGCAGCACGATTTTGTCTGATGCAAAGGCAGCGATGCGATCGTCCGCCAGTACTTGCCACAGATTACCCAACTGCATACGCTCTAGTAGACTATTGGCAAAGGCTTCTGATGGAATATAGGAAGGCCCGCTGGTTTTACCCTCACCAAAGACGTTGCGCGTACCGGTAATAGCCCGATAAATGCGGCCAATAAAGTGAGAAATGCCGCGAAAGGAACGAGCAATTCTACCCTTAGCTTCCTGGTTTAAGCTGCGAATCCAGGGGCTCTCATAGAGGGCATCGGCCAGGGCTTGGGCGGCAGCCTCTTTATCACGCTCATTGCCCGCTAGGAGCACTTCAATGGACTGCTTCAAATGCTCCGCCCGCCACTGTAAGAGGGTGCCAATAATCTCTTGTAGTTCGCTGGCTAAAAGGCTAAGCACAAAAAAGATAAAAACTAGCCCTAGCGCAATGTCTAAAACGATAGGAAAGTTCATAGATTGCCCCTGTAACCCCCACTATGAGATGACCCGTGCGGCAGGTCGCGAGTACTAGCGTGACCCGGTCAGAGGCA